>JAFQUG010000082.1 GCA_017408625.1 Clostridia bacterium
CTTGCCGTCCTTTTGGTCACTGCCCACGCTCTTGCCGAGTGCCTCTGCGCTCTGCGTGCAATCCAGGATATCGTCAATGACCTGAAAAGCAAGCCCGATGCTGCGTGCATATGTCACGAGTGCTTCAGTCCTTGCATCGTCCGAAGCAAGCTCGGCTGCATGACAGCCGAGTCTGACGGCAGCCTCGATCAGAGCACCCGTTTTGCCGCGATGCAGCTCGAGCAGCTCCTCTTCTGTCAAAACGTTTTTCTCACCGAACATATCAATAACCTGTCCCTTGACCATACCAAAGCTGCCTGCACCGCGCGAGAGCGCAAGTGCTGCATCCGCACGGCTTTGTGCCGATGCGTACGGGCAGGACAGGATCACGCCAAAGGCGTCGGTCAGAAGTCCGTCGCCCGCCAGGGTGGCAATATCCTCGCCAAACACCTTGTGATTGGTGGGTCTGCCTCGACGCAGATCGTCATCGTCCATACAAGGCAGATCATCGTGGATGAGCGAATAAGTATGCACCATTTCCACGGCGGCTGCAAAGTCCAGCGCAACTCTTTGGTCACCGCCAAGCATGCGGCAGGTCTCAACCACCAGCACGGGGCGAATACGCTTGCCCCCTGCAAGCAGGCTGTATTTCTGGGCGTCGTACAGCACCTTGGTCGTACGGCTACCCTCGGGATATATCTGTGCAAGACGCTCACCGACAAGGGCTGCGTCTTGCTCCATGAATGCAGGAATCATATCGAATCTCCTTTAAGCGTCTGTATCTTCAGTGATAAAATCGACGGCAATGATCTCGCCCTGCGCGTTCTGCTGCAGGATCTTGATCTTTCTCTCGGCTTCATCCAGCTCGGCGGACAAGCGGCGCACGATGGCAACGCCCTCCTCATACATTTTCAAAGACTCCTCCAGAGGAATTTTATCGCTTTCCATGGCACGGATGATCTGTTCCAGTCTCGCCAGTGCCTGCTCATAACTCAATTTCTGTTCCATAATTGCTCCTTCTTGACAGAATCCACGGTGGCATCCACCGCTCCGTCCGCAAATCTGACCGTAATTCTTTCTCCCGCGTCAAAGGCAGCGGCACTTGTGCTTACCTCGCCGTCCGCATTTTGCGCCACGGCATAGCCTCTTTGCAGCACTGCCAGCGGACTGAGTGCCTCTAGCTTGCCGACCGAGGCTGCAAGCCCCTGCCGTTTGCGATCCAGCAGCACCTGTCCCGCCGTATGCATGCGCACCGAAAGCTCGTCTAAGCGCATCTGCTTTTCTGCCGTGACGGCAGCGGGAGAGCGCATGGCGCGCGAGGAGGCCAGCACGCGAAGCTGATCCCTTTTAGCTGCAATATCCGCGCGCAAAAGCGCACCGATTTTGGTAAGCCTTGCGTCGAGCTCTGCTTTGAGCGCAAAGCGATCCGGGAAGACCAGCTCTGCCGCCGCACTCGGCGTAGGCGCACGCAGATCCGCTACGAAATCACAGATGGTAAAATCTGTCTCGTGTCCGACTGCGGAAATGACCGGAATGGCCGAGGCCGCGATCTCGCGGGCAAGGCGCTCGTCGTTGAACGCCCACAGGTCCTCGATCGAGCCGCCGCCGCGTCCGATGATGATGACGTCCACGTTCCCCGCACGGTTAAAATAACGGATACCGCCCGCCAGATATGCGGCAGCCTGCTCGCCCTGCACCAGCGACGGGAAGATGAGCAGCTCGCCCTGCGGGTATCTTCTGCCCGTGATATTGATGATATCGCGGATGGCCGCGCCCGTGGGAGAGGTAATGACACCCACACGCCGCGGCAAGCTTGGGATAGGCTTTTTGCGGCTTTGGTCGAAAAGCCCCTCGGCGGCAAGGCGCGCCTTGCATTGCTCAAAGGCAAGGTACAGGCTGCCAAGTCCGTCCGCCTCCATCAGATCGGCGTAAAACTGGTACTGACCGCCCGCCACGTAAGCCGAAACTCTGCCGTGCAGCAGCACCTTCATGCCGTCGCGCGGCTCAAATTTCAGTCTTGCTGCATGGGAACGGAACATGACCACGCGCAAGGTCGCGCCCGCGTCCTTGACCGAAAAGTACATGTGCCCCGTTCTGTATTGATTGGTGAAATTCGAGATCTCACCCTTGATCCATATATCCGAGAGTACTGCGTTGCCGTCCAGCAGCATTCGCACGTATTCGTTGAGCTGTGTCACGGAAAAATACTGCCTGACGTCTTGCATGTTTACTCTCCTTTCAAAAATTGATTACGGCACAAAAGGCTTGTGCCTGCGGCGTTGTCCGCAGAGAATGCGGGTGCGCCGAAATAGGCGTGGAACTTGCGCTCAAGGCGCTCGCGGATGCGGCAGTTGCTCATAACGCCGCCTGCGTACAGTACGGGCATTCTGCCGTATTCACTCAAAATGTTCTCGGTCATCTTGGAGAGCGTCTCCGCTACGAAATCCAGGGTGTACGCGCTGACAAGCTCCTTGTTGCCCGTCATGGTGTACAGCTTGAGAGCCAGATTTTCAAGCCCGGACAGATTGCACACGCTGCCCTTGACCGACACGCGCGGCTTGGGGATCTTGCCCGTGGCGTTTGCTGCCAGCAGCTCAATGGCTCTGCCGCATGGGAACGAAAGCCCCATGGCAACGCCGATGCGGTCAATGGCCTGCCCTGCGTTGAGGTCGGCTGTCTCGCCCACCAGCGTGACCTTGCCGATGCTGCCATGCTCGGGCGTGACCAGCACTGCCTCTGTGGTGCCGCCCGACACATGGAACGCAACGAACGGTCCTTGCATCAGCTTTTCCATCTGTCCCGAAGCATACGCTGCCGCCATGATATGGCCGTTCTGATGCGAAAACGCGTAAAGCGGCACGCCAAGCGCGGCCGCAAAGGAGGTTGCAGCCGTCTTGCCTGCCAAAAAGCAAGGCATGTAAGAGCCCTCGGCATCACGCGGATAGGCGGAATAGCCCACTGCAGCCACGGTATAATCGGCCGTGACAGCACGCAGCACCTCGCAGACGTCGGGCAGATTTTTCAGGTGTGCAAACACCGCGTCACTCTGGCGGAGTCCGCAAGCACCCGCTTCTACGGGTAAAGGGCTTTTGATATTGGCAATCACCTTTCCGTCCTCGGTGCAAACTGCTGCCGAGGTGGTATAATTGCTGGTATCAAAGCCAACGAAGCATACGGGTTTATTCTGCATGTGCATCCAGCTCGTTCTTAATGCCGTTGAGTACGCCGTTGACAAAGCCGCGTACCTTTTCGTCGTCATACTTCTTGGTCAGCTCGATCGCCTCGTTGATGGCAACCGCGCAGGGTACGTCCTTGACGTACGCCATTTCATACGTGCAAAGACGAATGACGGCGCGGGAGACGCGGGTCAGGCGGGAGACCTTCCAGCCGTTGGAGTGACGCTCGATGGTGGCGTCGATCTCGTCCAGCTTTTCGCAAACGCCGAAAAAGGCGTCCTTGATATAAGCTCCCTCGGGCTCGCCATTCTGCTCACACCAGGTCGCATAGACCTCTTCGGGGGTCTCGTCTCTTCTGAAATCACTTTCAAAAAGCAGTCCAAATACTGCCTCTCTTTGCATTTTTCTACTCATTTGTGCCATAGCTGTTTCCTTTCGCACGAATTTGGGCATATATAGTCATTATATAATATTTTATTATACACAATACCGCGCAAAAAGTCAACACAAAAATGCATAAATGTTTGCATAAAGTGAATATTTCCATCCGAACACAAAAGAAAAAGAACCCCGCGGCATATGCCGCGGGGAATGTGAAACTACTCTGCTCTCACTGTGGGTTCTGTAATGGGAATAATAAACCATGCGCCGTCGCTGACTGTATTACCGTCTTTTGTTGTGATCTTGGCCTGAACGCTGCAATCCAGAGCAAGGCTTCCGTCTTCCAATCGGACAAGCTGATCTATTTCAGCCTCATAGGTCCAAGTGCAGCCTTCCTCCTCTAACTCTCGATATATGCTATTCGCCTCTTCCTCCAACACTCGATAGACGCTTTTCATAAATTCCTCCGGAATGGGCTTAACGTTTTTCATATCACCCAGATTATTGTGGCTATACGAAAATACTGTTCCCGCGTCATCAACTGCAATCACCATGTGATCGCATGTTTTCAGTTCTCCGATGTACCTGTAAAACCAAAAAAAGCTGATTCCAACCCCTATTTCGGGATCCCATTTGTAATTTTGAGGATCTTCCACATGCTTTGACAAAAAATCGTAAGCAATTTCGTATCTTTGCTCTTCCGTATACGATACCTCACCGTTTTCACTGTAGTGAGGAAAAAACGAAAACTCAATGCATTTTCCGGTTTTTGCATCAATGACAAGTTCGGATGGTTTGCCATTATACACACCATCATACCAGTGTTTTCCATCGTTATACAGCCATCCATCGGTTGAATATGCATACACGTATTCGTATTCAATGTCATTGGCAGTGTATTTGACGATCTTCTCTGCTCGGTCATCCTGATAATTCTTCGTATTCAGCGAAATATCTTCTGAATGATTTGGATCTAAAGATGATTCCGATGAATCATATTGTAATCCATTAAGTTTTTTTAAAAAAGCACCGTCAACGATCATGTCTTCCGTGTTATCAGCATCATTATCCGATACAAATTCCGTATGTAAGGATCCTTCCTCATATTGCGAACGATCCGGTACATTTAACTCTTGACACGCTGCAAGAGAAATAACCATAACGAATATCATTAAAAATAAATAAAATGTTTTTCTCATAGAAACCTCCTGACATTAAGATGATTAATATTCGGGGTAAACAACTACTGAATCCACATCGCCGCTGCTTTCTCTCTTTAGTGCTTTGTTCATAGCATCATCTATAGTATACCCCTGAGTGAGATAATCCAGAAACCATACCGTCCACAAATCTGCGCTTCCGCTACCAATGGTTTTTGTAAATCCTATTGCATGCTCCGCCCCCGCTGCTACAGCGGCATGCATAATTCCTTGCTCGCTGGTATCAGCTCCCGTTTCACATGCCACAAATGCTGCGAGTCTACAACCACTCAAATCAATCAATGCGGTGTGGGTTGAGTAATCATAAATGTGCTCAACCTTGAGATACATAGAATTGTCTCCTTCGCTGTCATCGTTGATTTGAATGCACGTCGGTGATCCGTGACTTCTTGAAACAAAAATACACGATGTTTCCATTCCCTTTATCACGGATTCCCTGCCGATTCTATGTGTTACTATTGCATTACTAATACGATTGCGAGATTCAGCAATATTTGCTGCTTGAATTGCGTCTGCACCACGCGTTCGATCGGGGTCGGCAATAGCTAAAATAGTAAACTCGCCTCCGGAGATGTTAAAATACCATTCGTCATTGTAATTTATATCATCCACATATCCGTGTAAATACAGCCCGCCAACCGAAGAGGAAGCAATTGCCAAAACGTAGTTCGAATCTTCATATGCTTTGCTGGTTATTTTGTATCTGTTTCCCGATGTTTTTTCTATCTTCCATAGGGAAGCATCGTTAAGCAAGGTGTCTTGAATAACCGGGCTTATGATACTGCTCGGAGCAGTTAAATACAAGCCGTTCGCCTTAGATATAATGCGGAAGTAGTTTTGAGTAACATGCTCGAATTCCCATTCCATGGTCAAGTGATCATTAAAAGGCGACTGAATTATTGAACTGCCCAAACTCGTTTGCCCATTCGTCGAGGCATATTTCCCCGACAAAGCATTTTCCATAAACCAATCTCCTTGCGAAGGTGTTGGGAACCCAACAACAACTTCTTGTGGATTCGGCGTAAAACCACTGATAGGACTGCCCGCATTGGTAACGGTAAATTCCAATGTAGCTTCCCCCGGAATCAAGGTGTTGAAGGAATTTGCTGTCGTACCACGCTCTATGACGGCCTCACTCTGCTCTATACTCCAACTAACGACAGCGGATCCATTGATATTTGTGTCACTGGTGACATACCATACATCAAAACTGTAATTACTTTGTGCTGTCAGCTCATCAAAAGTCTCTGTTATCATGAGCTGATTATAGCTTTGAGTCGCAAGGGTAATCGTCCAGTCTTGATATATACTTTCGTCATATGCTTGTACGACTAAATCAGTGCCGCTTGCCGCATTAGTCGGTACTGTGATCGCTTTGGAATTACCCGTTTTTGTACAAAGAGAATACCCGTTTGCGGTCTTATCTAAATACCATTGTCCGGTAACGGGAACATTGGTATTACTTGTTCCTATATCTCTGATAGTCGCTGATTGATCAGTTGCTGACCATGAAATGCCCATATTATTCTTTTTCATGGAACGAATACTGTACAAGCCATTTCCCAGGTAATTAAACTTATACAATTGGCTCAGGTGAGTTGGTTCTCCTGTGCTGCCATCGTATACCTGAATTGGTGTGCCTTCCTTGACTTTATCCTTATGCAAATCCAATAACATCCCCGTTGATCTGCTTCTAAGGTAATAAACGCCATCGGGCAGTTTCACATAAACTTCCGATGTCTCGGTTGCAGTTTGACCGTCTTTGGTAATACGCAGGGTTATCGTAGATCTTCCGGGAGCCTCCGCAGTCGCCTCTCCCACACTTGTTGGATTAGATACAGAGTGAATGTTGGAAGATTGCCATGCTAAGCTTTCGTTAAAACGGAGTGGAATATAGAAAAATCTGATCTCTTCGCCCTCGTTCAAGTCATACGACCCTCTTTCGGTAATGTCATTAGAATCAATATCAATTGGTTTGCCATCCGCGCAGATTTGCCAAAGCATACTGTCAGTTGGTTCATTGATTCCGTTGTAAGTGGTAATACTGACATTGCCTTGATCGTCGATACCCGACCCACCGGCACTACCCTCTCCCGATTGAGCTGTCAAAACATACCTTGATCCCGACTCATGCGGCTTACTCGCCATATGAATCAAATAATAGTCATCTTCATAATGCTCAATTTGCCATCTATCGCCAAATTCGGTTGGCATAAAATTCTGCAAGCTAACATTTGCCACACCCGTACTTGCATTAACGGATCCGGCCTTTACTCGAGTTGATCCTGTGTTCCCGGATAAATCAACAGGATATATAGTAAAATATACCATATTTTTTTCTGGCTTCCACGTATAGCTCAAGAAAAACTCTTGCGCATTAGGAATGCTTTTCTCACTCTGTTGACAAACATTTGTCCCATGCGCAGTCGAACCATTCGGTATTGTCAAATAATTTTTGGATGACTTGTTTTTGAAGCCTATGTATCCCTCATGAAGCAAAATGCCAATATAGGGTTCAGTTTTTTCCCAATTATTGGTTGCAGCAACCTCGGGCTCTTGCAAACCAATTGGTTGCAGTGGGTCAAGTTCAACTGCTGCAAATTCATCCTGTTCGCCCGAAGTCACGCTTTCTACGGACTCCGAGCACGTGCCTTGTGTGACCGTAGGTGTTTCAGTCCGTTCGGTCTGTTGTTCGCTCGCATATACGGGCAACGAGGAAAGCACAAGCAAAAGTGCCAGTGCCCGGCCTATGGCCAAGAATATTATACCATATATTCTATGGCTTGTCAACTTAATTTGTGCATTATGTACACTGCGTGCAAATATTGATTCTCCTTCACTATACAAATGTCGAAATACATTATATGATTACATTTATTACAAAGAATGTTTGTAAATGATTTGTGAACAAGTGGTTCTTTTCACACTTTACCGACCGCTTGACCGTCCCTGTAAAGGTTTCGTAAAAATTTCGCACGCGGGCTTGCATTTTTCGCGCAAATATGGTAAAGTATATATATCTGTACTATGAAAGGTTCTCCCCGCATGAAATTCAAGTCCTTGATCAAAGCTTTTTTGATACATACCTGTATTTATACAACCGTGGCGTTCGGGGCATCCATGATCTTCATTGCCGCATGCGGCATGACCTCGTTTGCCGTTCCCACGTATTTTCTCGTGCTTGCCTTCTGCGCGTTCTTTGCAATGGCCAACGCCGTTTTTGCTCACTCGGGTCTTTCGATCTGGTGGCGTTCGATCCTGCACGCCATCCTGACGCTGGGCGGCTTTTACTTATGCATCTATTCCAGATATGCGGATATCGGCATGAATCGTGACGCGCTGCTGCTCTTCTCTGTGCTGATGACGCTTTTGTACGGTGCTTGCATGGGTACGTTTTTGGCAGTCCGCTACGCGCGCCTGCGCAAAAAGGAGCAAAAGGCTTATCAAAGTCAATTTTCAAGTCCCAACAATAAAGATCAGAAACGGAGATGACCCCGACCATGAATCAAGATTCGATCATTAAAGTACTGCTTATCGTAATCATTGCGCTGCTCGCTGTAAATATTCTTTTGCTGACCGCCTGGGGCGTGATCGCGCTTGTCCAAGGCGTTACCACTCCCGGTGCTCAAGGATCGGTCGGCACCCCCAACGACACAAAGGATACACAGGACGTTCCCGCCTGGCAGCCCGACCCCTCGGTCATTCTCGGACAGAGCGAGGATATGGGTGATGAATATATTGACAGCATCATTTTCCTTGGCGACTCGACCACCTATCACATGATCAACCGCGCCGTGCTCAAGGGCGGCAAGCAGACCACGCAGGTGTGGTCCGGTGCTTCGGGCTGGCTGAATCTGGACGGAACCATCCACACCACCACCATCCGCTATCCCGAAACGGGCGAGGAGATCAAGATCGCCGATGCGGTCGCACTCAAAAAGCCCGAATATCTGGTTATCACGTTGGGCATCGATTACGGCGTTGCTTACTGTGATCAAAACAAGTTCACCACCTACTACGGCAAGCTGCTCAGCGCCATCCGCCAGGCAAGCCCCGATACCAAGATCATGCTGCAATCCATCTTCCCCGTTTCCGCTGCCTACGAGCAATCGGTCATCGACGCGGGACATGAGAAAAACGGCATTACCAATGCAAAGATCGATACCGCCAACACCTGGGTCATGAAGCTGGCCAAGGATTACGGCTGCAAATATCTTGACACGGCAAGCGTGCTCAAAAACGACAGCGGCGCAATGAGTGCCCTGTACGACGCAGGCGACGGCATCCACATGACTGCCGAGGCCTACAGAGTGATTTTGCAATATATCCGCACACACGGATACACCGACTGATCAAAGGAGATAAGGATATGAAAAAACTGACTATGATCGCAGCTTTGCTGCTTTGCTTTGCTTGTATGATAAGCGCATGCTCCTCCGTCAGGGATGACGTTGCTGTCAAGGATATTTCCACTGCTGTTCTTGGCAAGGTCAGCACGCAGGGCGGCTTTACCGCAGCGGACACCGACTACGTTTCTCTCGAATTTGCGCAGCCCGGTGTGATCGATTCCAATGTTTCCGAATGGATCATCTGCGCATCCACCTCTTCGCAGACAGTAGATGAATTCGGGATTTTCCATGTCAAGCAGGGCGGCGACGTAAGTGCAGTCAAGAACGAGGTACAGACTTACGTGCAGTCCATGCAGGTCAAGCTGGAGGTTTATCTTGACATGTACGATCCTGCCGAAAAGACCAAGCTGGAAAATGCACA
>JAFQUG010000083.1 GCA_017408625.1 Clostridia bacterium
AGCCTATCCACGTCGGAAAAATCGTAAACACCCTCCTGACGCTCATTCCAACGCCAGTTGATGCGAATCTGGAAGGTATCCAAATGAGCGTCACCGAGAGCGGCAATATCCCCTTCCCATTCCTCGGGCAGCGGGGTGGGCGAACGGTAATACTGCGTACCGTGAATGATTTCATCAAAAAACATAAAATCCGTCCTTTCTTCAAAGCTGCAAAAAACGGCAGCTCTGCGCTTGCCCGCTTTCCCCATCTTTTTTTCTCTCACACGCATATTATACACTCCCCTACCTTTTTTGTCAAGGCGAGGGCATACAAAAAGGGGCTTTCGCCCCTTTTTACATTTACAAAATAATACAGATCAGACCGTTGCTGCCCTCGTTGATGATCTTTTCAAGCGTGTCACCGATCTTGGCGCGCGAGGCCTCAGGCATGTGCGCAAGCTTTGCGTGCAGCCCCTCGTTGACAAGCTCGTAAAGGCTCTTGCCGAACATATTCGACTCCCAGATCTTTTTGGGGTCTTCCTCAAACTCGCGCAACATGTACTTGACCAGATCCTCGCTCTGTTGCTCGCTGCCCACCATGGGGCTGACCTCGGCCGAGATATTGGCGCGGATCATGTGGATCGACTGTGCGCCCGCACGCAGCTTGACACCGTAGCCGCCCGCCTGCTTGACGATGCGCGGCTCTTCCAGCGTCATATCCTCAATATCGGGCATCACGATGCCGTAGCCCTTTTGCTCGGCGTCATGCAAAGCACCCTCAATCTTGTGATATTCCTCTTGCACCACGGCAAGGCGACGCAAAAGCGAGATCAGCTCCTGCTCACCCTCGATCTCAAAGCCTGTCAGCTCGCTGATGACCTGATAGTAAAGGCCGTCGATGGGGTCAAGCGAAATACGCACCTTGCCCGTGCCAAGATCGATGGCGTTGATCTCGGCCGATTTGATAAACTCGTTCTCGCCAAGGTCGGCAAACGCATCCTTGACGTCTCCGATCTTGCTCACCCTGTCCGCGCATCTGCGGATCGAGGACAAAAGCGAGCGACGGATGGGGTGGTCGGAATCCAGTGCGCGCGTCCACTCGGGCAGGTGGAGCGCGATCTCTGCCACGGGAAACTCGTGCAGCACAAGCTCCAGGATATGGCGGATATCCTCGGCGTCAAGCTCCAGGCAGGACACAAGCGCGACCGGCACGCCGTACTTCTCTTCCAGCTCAAAGGCCAGATTCATGGCACTCTCGCTTGACGGATTGACCGAATTGAGGATCATGGCAAACGGCTTGCCCAGTGCCTTAAGCTCGCCCACGATGCGCTCCTCGGCCTCAACGTAGCTCTGGCGAGAGATATCGCCGATGCTGCCGTCGGTGGTGATCAGCATGCCGATGGTGGCATGCTCGGTAATGACCTTGTGCGTGCCCATCTCGGCCGCCTCGACAAAGGGCATGGGCTCTTCCTGCCAGGGCGTGCGTACCATACGCGGCTGGCCGTTTTCAATGGTGCCGAGTGCCTCGGGCACGATATAGCCCACACAGTCAATCATTTTGACGCGCAGCGAGGCGCAGTCGTCGATCTGAATGGGCACGGCCTCGTCGGGAATGAACTTGGGCTCGGTGGTCATGACCGTCTTACCCGCGGCAGATTGCGGCATTTCGTCACGCGCACGCTCACGTGAATAGCCCTCGCCGATGTTTGGAAGCACGAGGGCTTCCATAAAGCGTTTGATAAAGGTGGATTTCCCGGTACGTACGGGGCCGACGACCCCGATATAGACATCGCCGCCCGTACGCTCGGCAATATCTTGATAAATGGAATGTTCAGGCATAATGAATGCATCCTCCCCTGATTTGTTTCGCTACAATTTATGAGGAAGAGGGCAAAATTAGAACAGAGAATGGAAAATTGCTTGACTTTTGCGGCGCGGACAAGTTTTCTCGGATAAAAGTTTTGATCACCGTCACCCAAACGGACCACCCCCGCAGGATGAAAGTTTTGATCACCGTCACCCAAACGGACCACCTCCGCAGGATGAAAGTTTGGGTCGAGCCTTTTCAAAGGCTCGCAGGTCGAGGGCAGAGCCCTCGTCGCGCCCGCAGGCGCGAATTTTTTCTCGCCGTTTTTTTGGTTCTTTTTTTGCGGCTACTTGCTCAAAAAAAGAACGGAGAAAACTTTATCAATGTAACACATCCTAACCCTTCACCCGCTTTCTTCTTTGACACCGCGGGCGCAAAGAAGAAAGCTTGGCAAAGAAGAAACGCCGAGAATATGTCGCGCCTGCGGGCGCGACTTGGGGCTCTGCCCCAAGTCCCCGCGACCATTTTTAAAAAAGGTCGATCAAAAAATTTCACAAGAGAGGTTGTTTTAACCAAAACAAAACCGCAGGGGTATTCCCTGCGGTTTTATCACTTCATTTTTACTTCTTGAGTGCAATCGCTTTCTTTGCCTTATCTGCAATATTTGCAGGTGTCAGGCCGTACATCTCCAGCAGCGGAGGCACCTTGCCGCTTCTGCCGAATACATCCTCAGTACCTACACTCAGCACGGGTACGGGACAGCCTTCGCATACTGCCTGTGAAACCGCTGCGCCAAGGCCGCCGATCACGTTGTGCTCCTCAGCCGTGACGATCGCACCGGTCTCTGCTGCTGCCTTGCAAATCAGCTCTGCATCAAACGGCTTGAGCGTGTGGATGTTGATCACTCTTGCGTCAATGCCCTCGCCTGCCAGCATTTCTGCTGCCTCCAGTGCCATGGAAACCATGTAGCCGGTTGCAACCAAGGTGACGTCCTTGCCGTCGCGCAGCACGACGCCCTTGCCAAGCTCAAACTTGTAAGTCTCCTCGTCGTTGATCACGGGCAGCGCGTTTCTGCTGAAACGGATATAGAACGGACCATACGTTTCCAGCGCACACTTGACTGCCAGTCTTGCTTCAACCGCGTCAGCAGGGTTGATGACCGTCATGCCGGGAATGGTGCGCATCAGCGCAAGATCCTCCAGGCACTGGTGCGTCGCACCGTCCTCGCCTACCGCCAGACCTGCATGCGTTGCACCGATCTTGACGTTGAGGTAGGGGTATCCGATCGCATTTCTGACCTGCTCGAACGCTCTGCCTGCCGCAAACATGGCAAACGAGGACGCAAACGCGGTCTTGCCTGCTGCTGCAAGTCCTGCAGCCACGCAGATCATATTGCCCTCGGCAATGCCGCAATCAAAGAATCTGTCGGGGTAAGCCTTCTTAAAGGTCACGGTCTTGGTCGCCTCTGCAAGGTCGGCATCCAGCACCACGAAATCATATTGCTCTGCAAATTCCACCAGTGCCTTACCGTATACATCTCTGGTGGCTACCTTATCACCAATCTTATACATCTGCTCAGTCCTCCTTTGCGCTCAGCTCTGCCACTGCGGCCGCATACTGCTCGTCATTGGGAGCAGAGCCGTGCCACTTGACTTGATTTTCCATAAAGGAAACGCCCTTGCCCTTGGTCGTGTTCATCACGATGGCACTGGGTGCGCCCTTGACAGCCTTGGCCTTTTCCAAGGCCTCTTCAATTTGCTCAAAGTCGTGACCGTCGATGGTCTGTACGAAGAATCCGAACGCCTCGAGCTTGGACTCAAAGGGTGCGGGGCCGATGACCTCGGCAACCGGACCGTCGATCTGCAGGCCGTTGGAATCAATGATCAGGCACAGATTATCCAGCGCATAGTGAGCCGCAAACATGCAAGCCTCCCAGATCTGGCCCTCCTCACTCTCGCCATCGCCCACGATGGCATAGGTGCGATAATCCTTGCCGTCGATCTTGGCAGCCAAAGCCATTCCGCAAGCAGCGGAAAAGCCCAGGCCGAGCGAGCCCGTGGACATATCCACACCGGGGATATGCTTCATATCGGGGTGGCCCTGCAGGATGGAATCGTGCTGACGCAGCGTAGAAAGCAGCGCCTTGTCAAAATATCCGCGCTCTGCCAGCGCTGCATACAAAGCGGGCGCACAGTGGCCCTTGGACAGCACCAGTCTGTCGCGGTTCTCATCCTTGGGATTTGCGGGATCGATGTTCATGTGGTCAAAATACAGGTAAGCGAGCAGGTCGGAGATCGACATGGATCCGCCCGGGTGACCCGATTTTGCAGCGTGCGTTTCTTCCAGCACGCCAAGACGAATGGCCGTAGCCTTTTCCTTAAGCATTTGCAGCTTTTCTGTGTTCATGGGACATTCCCCTTTCGTGGCATTTTTTATCACTTTATTATACCATTCACAAGGGATGCTTGTCAAGGTAAGGAGTGGAAGTTTTTCCTCCACAGGATGAAAGTTTTTGATCGACCGCACCCCAACGGTTCACCCCCACAGG
>JAFQUG010000084.1 GCA_017408625.1 Clostridia bacterium
ATCCGTGTACGTCAGTTCACCATTTCCGAGGGTCACCTTGTGCTGCGTCCCGATCAGCTGGCCGAGGAATTCGGCGGCTGTCTGGAGCTTGCCAAGTACTGCCTTGAGACGGTTGGCCTTTGGGAGGATTGCTCCTTCCGCTTCTCTCAGTGGGATCCCAAGCGTACCGACAAGTACGAGGGCACTCCCGAGCAGTGGGAAGAGGCGCAGAGCATCATGGGCGAGCTGCTTGACAAGTATCTTGGTGCGGGCAACTACGAGATCGGTATTGACGAGGCTGCCTTCTACGGTCCTAAGCTGGATATCCAGTGCAAGAACGTATTCGGCAAGGAGGATACCATCGTAACCATTCAGATCGATATGCTGCTGGCTAAGAAGTTCGGTATGGAGTATACCGACTCCTCCGACACCAGAGTCACCCCCTATATCATTCACAGAACCTCTCTTGGCTGCTACGAGAGAACGCTTGCACTGCTGCTTGAAAAGTACGCAGGTGCACTTCCCATGTGGATGGCTCCTCTGCAGGTCAAGGTCCTGCCTATGGGCGACAACGAGCTTGCATACTGTGAGGGTCTTGCCGCAAAGCTTGCCGAGGCAGGCGTCAGAGTTGAGATCGACCGCTCCAACAACACCATCGGCTACAAGATCCGTTCAGCTCAGACCGAAAAGGTTCCTTACATGCTGGTTGTTGGCGCAAAGGAGATCGAATCCGGTATGGTTGCCGTTCGTTCCCGTAAGTATGCTGACCTTGGCACCATGACCTTTGACGCATTCCTTGGCAAGATCCTGGTCGAGATTGCAACCAAGAGCAAGGATAACTGATATTTGTTTGAAAGGAATAGGTAATTGCACGTGAAGAAGCGTCTTGGACTGATCGCGGGAGCTTTGCTGCTTGCGATGCTTGTAAGCTTTGTTGCCTGTGACCCCAACACCGACCAACCTACCCCCGACAGCACCGACGTTACCACCGATATCACCACCGATCCTGCCGAGCAGACCTCGGCCGAAACCCAACCCGAATCCGAGACAGAGCCGGAAACCGAACCTGAGACGCAAGGCCCGCAGATCGAGATCACGCCCGAAAGTCCGACTGACCCGGGGCTGATCACGTTCTATGAGAACAGTGCCAACGAGCTGCTGCTTGCGCCCAAATACAGTACAGTTGAGATCGTCAAGGACGGTGAGGACTCGGTACTCAAGATGACGACGGTCGGAGAAAAGATCCGTGATCCTTACGTGACGCTGGATTACACGACCTATATGCAGCTGCTCTCGCTGGAGCCCGTAGCCTGGAACGACTGTGCCTTTGCAGTCGTTACGCTTAAGACCGAGGGCGTCAGTGCCGGCACGTTCGAGCTCAGCCTGATCACCGAGGAGGGCGGCGCATCTGTCAAGAGCAAGGGAACGGCCGCGTATAACCGCTATTCCAAGGATTGGCAGACCGTGATCGTGCCGTTCTCGTTCTCCCAAAAAGAGGGAGCAAGGCTCACGGGGCTCAAGATCAACTATGCAGATACCAAAACAGCGGGCGAGACCGTATATATCAAGTCGATCGCGCTGGCTGCCTCCAAGGCAGAGGTGCTGCAGCTGACAGGCAAGGAGCTGATCGTGCCGTCCTACACCACGCTGACCATTCCGGGTCTTAGCCGGGAATATACGCTTTTGCAGGTGACCGACCTGCATTCCAGCGCGTACAGTACCGCTGAGGCAAAGGCCATGAGTGCAGCGCGCCGCAATTATATTGCCGGCAGACGAGCTGCCTTTACCGACGGATTCATGCTGTCCGAGGAGAGAATGCCTTATATGTTCGGCTATGCCGACGAGATCGGCGCGGATATGCTGCTTTTGACGGGCGATATCATTGATTTCCCGTCCGAACTCAATATGTCTATGATGTACGATAACATCAAGGCACTCAAGACTCCCACGCTGTTTACGCTCGGCAATCACGACTGGTGCTTTGCCGACGATTATCTGACGCCAAGTGCAGCCGCAACCTACATTCCCATGTTCAATCAGATGACGGTGGGTGAGCCGGCGGACGATATGTTTGTCAGATACGTGGAGTACGACGAGTTTATGATCGTTGCCGTGGACAACAGCGCGGATTACGTGACAGCCGAAACCGTGGATAAGTTCCTGGCACTTTGTGAGCGGGGTAAGCCCATCATTCTCATGCTGCACGTGCCGCTGCACGTGGACTCCTTGGTTGACGACTCTACCAAGGTCTGGGGTAAGGATCTGGGTATGGGCGGAGACAGCGGCGTTTGCGCCTGGAGTCCCGACGTGCAAAGGTTCTACCACGCAGTCGCAGAGGATGAAAATTCTCCCGTGATCGCCGTGTTTGCAGGACACGTGCACTTCAATCACGAGGACGTGCTGCCCAACGGCGTCACGCAATACATCACCTCTACCGCCTATACGGGTGAATGCCGTGTGATCACGGTCAAAGGGGAATAATCAAATAAAGAACAGGCACTCGCTGCTGCGAGTGCCTGTTTTGCTTGTAAAAGACAGGTGCTATTCTACGAATTCGATCGCACCGATCACCATAAAGGTGCCGGGAAGCGTGTCGTAGGTGACGTATACGGGGCCAGTGTAATCAATACCTGTCAGATCGATCTCGAATCTTTGCACTGCCCAACCGTTCAGCGTGTAAACCGTAGAGGCAACGATCTCCCGTTCCTCGGGTGAGTTGCGCATGTGCACGTCAACGCTTGTCAGCATGATGCGGTTGCTTGGGTTTGCGTTGTAGTGATCTTGGGTTACCTGCGAGTTGTCAATGCCATAGTAAACGTAAACCTTGCTGTACTTGGAAAGATCCACGTCTCCTACGAAAACGGCGCCTTGATGCAGCAGCGCACCCGAAGCAATGCCGGCTGCCTGGATCATGGGGAAGAGGCCGCTGGGTGCGTTTTCATCCACGATCTCCCTGGAATGGCCTGAGATGACCCAATCCGCTTGGGGAACTACGTAAGCGTCATAATGGATATTACCCAGCCTTGCATCGTAGTCAAGCGCTGCTTGCTCGGAAAGGAATGCCGCAATGTAGGCAACGTCGACCACGTTGTTTTGTCCGCCCATGAACATATCCCAGCGCAGGTAATTGATCACGCCGTCTTTCACGGCAGCTGCCTGTGAAAGGTCAAGGATCGCTACGTGCCATTTTCCGTCGTTGATGATTTCATACCGGATATTGTCACCCTGTCCGGAAGGACCGGGGCCTGAACCGACGAAAACCTCTCCCGTTGTAGTTTCCGAGGTGGTTCTGTACTTGATCGCAACGTAGTTTGCAACGAATCCCTTTCCGTTGACCATGGGTAACAGATACCAAGGATCTCCTACCGTGCCGGTGGTAATGGTAAGATACGCGCCGGTTTCGCTCAGCTGCACATCCTCAATATCGACTGATCCGGGCAGAGAAGAGATCATATCGGCTGCCCAGAAGCTGAATACGGGCGCATTGGGATCCACTGCTTTATCAAAGGTGAATTCTTCAATGACTTCCGTATATCCAAACGCATCGCGTCCGACGATCTCAATGACATGCTCACCCGAAAGGTCTCTGACGGGAATCTGCACGTTGATCCTGGAAGCCGAGAGTGCCCCGAAGCTGCCTATCGCATCAAGTATGGGCTGCTCCGCCTCAATTAAAAATTCGCTGTCAAATACATATTCGCCACGGTCAATGCTGTAGCCGATCTCGCCGATCTGCTCGGTATCGAATGCTACCCAACCCCATACGCGTACGTATTCCACGTGACAGTCGTCGATCACAGCGTGCTTATTCCAGCTTGCATGACTGCCGGGGACAAAGAATTGCTGCACGTTCTGATCACCGATCCACGCATCGCACTCATCAAAGGAGAAAAACATGATGGGATCGGGGATAGGAGCGATCTCCACGGGAGGCTCTGTCGTGAAGTCCTCGGATGTGAAAGGCTCGGTCGTATCATAATCATATTCGTGGGTAACGTCCTCGGTGGGCATTTCCGTGTAGCCCACATCACCGGTGAAAAATTCATCCTGATTTGTGACCACTGCAGTTTCAATATCGGGCAGAACATCTTCAATGATGGCGTCATTTCCCCAATGATCAAGGTTGACATCAGAGGTCTCCAAGCTTGCAAGCAGCTCACCAACAAGGCCGCCCATCTTTATATCGCATGCCACCATGGGCAAGCATAAGGCCAGAATCATGCCAAAACAAACAATACGAAATAAAGATTTACTCATAGTAACAAACTCCTTTCCTTGATTTACGAGGTCATTATACCATAAACTCCCTATTGTGTCAATATATTTTGTGCAGTATGCGCATAAAACGGGCTGCTATATGAAGCAGCCCTGTTCCTTATTGCTTGTTTACGGTCTTGCTCTCGCTTTTGACAATGTGCCCCTCAGGGATCACGCCGCGCACGCGTACAAGCGGATAGACCGTGCTGTGCTTGCCGATCACCGTGCCGGGGCAGAGCACAGCGCCACAGCCTACCTCAACAAAGTCGCCAAGCATTGCGCCCACCTTTTTGCGTCCCGTGTCAAGATCAAAGCCCTCGCCCTTGACGTGCACGTCCGACTTGTCGCTTTTGACGTTGCTTGTCACTGCCCCCGCACCAAGGTGAGCCTTGTAGCCAAGGATCGAGTCGCCCACGTAGTTGTAATGCGGCACCTGCACCTCGTCAAACAGAATGCAGTTTTTGAGCTCGGTGGAGTTACCGACGACCGCACCCGCACCGATGATGGCATTGCCGCGCACGAATGCGCAATGGCGGATCTGTGCCTGCTCGCAAACGATGCAAGGCCCCTCAATATGCGCACTCGGTGCGATCCTTGCACTTTTTGCGATATAGACGTCGTTGCCCAGATCCTTGAAAATGCTTGGATCAAGTCCCGGGCCGACCGTACGGATAAAGGCCTCAATTTCGCTCAATGCCTCCCAAGGATACTTGTGTTCGCAAAGCAGCTTTGCGGCAATCGTATGCTCAAAACTAAATAAAAAATTGGAAAATAAACAGGAAATTTGGCTATTCATGCAACCCGAGCTCCTTAATGCGTGAAATCACGACTTCTGCATAACGCTCGCACAGCTCTTGCGTGTCCGCCTCCACCATGACGCGCACCACGGGCTCTGTGCCGCTTTTGCGCAAGAGAATGCGTCCGTGCGCCAATTCGTGTTCGGAAAGGGAAGTGATCAGCTTTGAAATCTCGGGATTCCCCATGACCTTTACCTTGTCCTTTACGTGCAGGTTTTTGGTCACCTGCGGCAGCATCTGCACGCTTGATGCCAGCTTTGAGAGTGAGGTCTTTTTTTGAAGCATTGTCTCGGTCAGCATGATGGCGGTCAGAATACCGTCACCTGTGGTGGCATATTTGGAAAGAATCACGTGCCCCGATTGCTCAGCACCGATGCAATAGCCGTTTTTGGCCATACTTTCCCACAAAAATCTGTCACCCACCGGCGTGACGTCGCAATCGATCTGTGCAGCCTTCAGCGCGCGGAACAGCCCGAGATTGGACATGACGGTGGCTACGGCCGTGTTGTGTGCCAGCATGCCTTGCTCCTTGAGAGATTTGGCCAGGATATACAGAATGTGATCTCCGTTGACCACCTCACCGCGTTCGTCCACGGCAAGGCAGCGGTCAGCGTCACCGTCAAAGGCAAAGCCTATATCCAGCCCCGTACGCCGCACGTGATCACAAAGCCGCTCGATGTGGGTAGAGCCGTAGCCCTTGTTGATATTGGTGCCGTCGGGAGAAGCTCCGATCAAGCTGACGCGTGCACCCAAGGCCTCAAAGACGGCGGGTGCGATCATCCATGAAGCACCGTTTGCACAATCAAGGCCGATGCGTAATGCTTTGAAGGAATTGGTCGCCAAAGAGATCAGATATCCCGTATATCGGTTTCTGCCTGCGCTGTAGTCCACGATGCGTCCGATCTGCCCGTCGCATGCAAAGGGTGGATCGGGGATCTTACCATCCAGATATTCCTCCACTCGCTCAAGCGTTGCGTCGTCCATTTTCTCTCCGCCCGCGTCCAAAAGCTTGATTCCATTGTCAAAAAAGGGATTATGACTTGCCGAGATCATGACACCGCAGTCAAATTCGCCCTGCCGTACAGCAAACGAGACCCCGGGCGTGGGGATGACGTGCAGCATATAGGCGTCCGCGCCCGAGGCGGTCAGACCGGCTGCCACCGCGTATTCAAAGCAGTAGCTGGAAAGTCGGGTATCCTTACCGATCACCACGCGTGGATTTGCGTCGGCTTTCCTGTAATACCATCCCAAAAATCGCCCGATCTGATAGGCGTGATCCGCATTCAGCACAGCCCCCGCCTTGCCGCGAAAGCCGTCCGTTCCGAAATATTTTGGCATACTGTTGCTTCCTTTCAAAAAAAGAATTCAATACAGTATATTCCAAAATCCCTCGCGCTCTATCTGCAAAAGCAAAAAAAGTTGCTGACCGATACGCAAACTTGCTAAAATCCATGGCCAAAACTTGTCCAAATTGCTTAATTTTTCAAAGCTATTGAAAACGGCGTACCTTTTTGGTATAATAAATCAAATACATAGTACGGAGGTGTACCATGAGCAAAAAGGAATTATTTGGCACGTTTGCTTCTCCCGGCGCAGAATGGCGCGGAAAGCCCTTCTGGTCCTGGAACGGTGAGCTGAGAGAAGAGGAGCTTGTCAGACAAGTTGAGGTCATGAAAGAGATGGGCCTTGGCGGATATTTCATGCACTCGCGTGCGGGTCTGATCACCGAATATTTGGGAGACGAATGGTTTGATCTGATCAACGCGGTTGCGGATGCGGGCGAGAAGATGGGCATGGAGTCCTGGCTGTACGACGAGGACCGTTGGCCGTCCGGTTCTGCGGGCGGTAAGGTCACTGTCGATGAGCAGTACCGCAAAAAGTCTTTGTTTGTATTTGAGACCGAGCCCGAGAAGCTGACGTGGGATGACCAAAGCATCGCACTTTACGTCGCAAAGGTGGACGGCATCAACGTATATGCATACGAGGAGATCGATACGACAGATCTGGCATGTCCCAATTGCATGAGCCGTGCCGTCAAATCCGCGATTGACAGACTTGCGCCCTCGGCAGAGGATAAGCCGGGCGAGTGGAAGACGCTGCGCTTTGCCATCGTGCCGGATGTGCCCAACTCCAACTACAACGGCACCACCTATATCGACACCATGTCGTATAAGGCGGTTTATAAGTTCATTGACATGACGCACGAGGAGTACAAGCGCCGCTGCGGCGACCGCATCGGTACTTCCATCAAGGGCATTTTCACCGATGAACCCCATCGCGGGCACTGCTTTGACAATTACCGCAATCACGACGGCGTCATTTCCTGCGCAATGGCCTGGACGGACGATATTTTCGACGAGTTCTGCAAGAGATACGGCTACGACGCGCGCCCCATCCTGCCCGAGCTGTTTTACAGATACGGGGGCAAGCAGGTTTCCCCCGTCAAGCTGCATTATATCGACCTTGCCAACAACCTGTTTATCGAACGCTTTGCTATGCCCATCAATCAGTGGTGTAAGGCGAACGGCATCGAGTTTACGGGTCACGTGCTGCACGAGGATTCCTTGATGAATCAGACCGTGCCCAACGGCTCGCTCATGCGCTTTTACGAGCATATGGGCTATCCCGGCGTGGACTGCCTGACCGAGCATAACCGCTGCTATTGGATCGTCAAGCAGCTTTCCTCGGCTGCGCGTCAGCTGGATAAGAAGTGGCTGCTGTCCGAGCTGTACGGCTGTACCGGCTGGCAGTTTGATTTCAAGGCGCACAAGGCAGTCGGCGATTGGCAGGCGCTGTTCGGCATCAATCTGCGCTGCCAGCACCTTTCCTGGTATACCATGGAAGGGGAGAGCAAGCGCGACTATCCCGCATCCATCCTGCACCAGTCTCCCTGGTATAAGGATTACGCCACCGTCGAGGATTACTTTGCCCGCATGGGCGTCATTCTGGCGGCGGGCAAGCCCGATTGCGACGTTCTGGTGCTCAATCCCATTGAATCTCTTTGGTGCCAGGCGTACCTTGGCTGGGCACAGTGGATCAGTAACGTCTCGCCCGACGTTGCTCCCTACGAGCAGAGATATGCGCAGCTGTTCCATATGCTGACCGACAATCAGATCGACTTTGACTACGGCGAGGAGCAGATCATGCGCGACAAGTGGTCGCTGACGACCGATGCTGACGGCAAGGCACTGCTCAGGATCGGCAGCGCGACCTACAAGACCGTGCTGGTGACCAATATGCTGACCATCCGTCCTTCTACGCTTGCCATTCTGAAGGCATTCAAGGACGCGGGCGGCGAGGTCATTTTCGCAGGCGACGTACCCGCTTACGTGGACGCGGTCGCCTCTGATGCTCCCGCAGCACTGGCCGCAGAGTGCAAGCAGATCGGCTTTGATGAGAGTGCGATCGTGGCTGCCGTCAGAGCGACTGCCGAGTGCTATGCAAGTGTGGTCGATTTCGACGGCAAGACCGAAAAGGCCGTATTCGTACAGGTCAGACGCGACGTGGACGGTGAGGGCAGCGTAGCGGCTGTCGTGCTTAACACCGACCGTGAATGTGCGCGCAGAGATCTGACCTTGCGCCTCGCAGTTCCCGCAGGCATGAGCGTTGAGGAGTGGGATCTGGAGAGCGGAAAGCGTTATAACGTAAAGGTAAACTGGAAGGATGGCATTGCCGAGATCGGCTTTGATCTTTACGCTGCCGGCACGCGTTGCTTTGTGCTGACCAAGACACGCGAGCAGCTGCCCGCGCAGTCCGCGTATGCTGTCAAGCAAGCCCTGGAGATCACCGAGGCAGAGTTTGTTCCCATGCTTGACGAGCAGAACGTCTGCGTGCTGGACTATTGCCGCTGGAGATGGGCGGACGGCGAATGGAGCGAGAGCGCAGAGGCTTTGCGCATTGACCGTATGGTGCGCGATGCAGTCGGCATCGAGCGTCGCGGCGGTGAGATGCTGCAGCCATGGTTTGCAAAGCTGCATCATAAGCAGAAATACGGCGAGATCGAGCTTGAATACGAGTTCTATATCGACCAAATGCCCGCAGGGCAGGTAGTCTTGGCGGGCGAGAGACCCGAGACCAATGCTTACGCGATCAACGGCGTGGCACTGGAGAACAAGGATATCAATGATTTCTGGGTAGACGACTGCTTCAAGAAGATGTACGTGCCCGAGGGTGCGCTCAAGCTTGGCCGCAATGTCGTGACCGTCAAGGTCAACTTCATGCGCACTACCAATATCGAGGCCATTTATCTGGTCGGTGATTTCGGCGTGGCACTGTCCGAGACCAATAAGCGCACGCTGGTAGCCGCTCCCGAGAGAGTCGGCCTTGGAAATTACGCAAATTATGCCATGCCGTTCTACACGGGCTGCATGACATACCGCATCCTGCCCGAGATGTACGCAGGTCTTGCACTTGAAGAGGGCGACCGCGTCATGCTTTCCGCCAAGTTTACGGGCGGCTGCTTCAAGGTGGTCACCGAGGACGGTGCGGTGCAGGTCTGCGGCTGGGATCCCTACGAGGCAG
>JAFQUG010000085.1 GCA_017408625.1 Clostridia bacterium
ATCGTGGCGTATTGGCCGTCGTCGGAATAGGTGATCTTGAGCGTGCCTGCGTAGTTGTCGTCGGCAGAGGGCGTGATCTCGGAGAATTCGGGATCGGGCCACTCGGTCTTGGGCAGTGTGCCGGCCTCCTCTTTCTCCTGTTCCTGCTGTGCTACGTATTCCAGATAAGCGGCAAGATCAAAATCCTGTGCCTTTTGCTCGCTTTCAAAGAAAGCAAAGAAACGAATGTCAATCTTGTCTCCGTCCTTGATACCCGCATGTGCATGCAATGGGTCAAAGCGCAGCTGCGAAAAGGATACATTCTCCACGTCAGCCCAGCCGTCACAGCGCACGATCAGTCTGTGCCAGTCACCATCGGCCTCCCAATTCCACTCCAGGTGCGATTCGGGATCCTGCGAGAAATTTACGCCATCGGTTCTGGCAATATATATCTCGCCCATCACATTGGTGCTTGTGCGATAATCGATTGCCAGATATTTTGCCTCTGACACCTTGATCTCGGGGGTAGGCAGACCCATGGAAGGATCGTTGGCAGATGCTGTAAAGGTGCAGTATTCACCGTCTGTCACAGTGTAAGACATGTTGGCCACGCTGTTGAAGGACTTGGCAACCTCAGGATCGGTAAAGTCGTAGATGTGTGAGGGGAGTGCATCATAGTCTTGCGCTGCCGCCGTCAGAGTGACTTGCACACCGAGCAGAAGGCTGATGCACAGCAGCAGAGAAATGAGTGTACGTTTCATTGCTTGAAACCTCCGTTCAGTTTCATTTGACCATATTATATCATAATTTCGGACTCGGTGTCAACCAAAACAGTAAAGCCGCGGTAAGATTTGGTCATCCTGTCGGTTTTGCCATGCTTACAATATGCAATTTGACAAAGCCGGGGCGAAAAAATCGGCTGCCCAGAGGGGCAGCCGATCATGCTTTATGCGCGTTTCTTTTTGCGTGTCAGAGCAAAGGGAAGTACTGCCGGGAAAACGATCAGAACAGTACTGTCTAACGCAGATTTGCAGCCCTGCTTCTGTTCCTTTTCGGAGGCTTGCTGATCGCTCGGAACGTATTGCTCGGCGCTCTTAGGGTCAACGCAATTCTGGAAGGTGTAGTTGAGTCTGCCCAAGGGCGCTGCATCACCGTCGGTGTAGAATTGCTCCATGGTGGTGATCTTACTTGTGCTGTCTGCCCATTTGAACCGGAACTTGATGCCGTTCGGATTGGTAATGCCAAGCATATCCAAGGGGACAGCGATCATCAATTCGGTTTCCTTGTGTCTGAAGCTGACCTTTCCCACCGTCTCGAAGGAATATGTGCTGCCCGTGCCGTTGAAGCGTGCAACGGTGGTGGTGAAGTTGTCCTTGACTTCATAATTGACTACATAGTCGTAGCCGCACCAACCCGTATCGGGATTGCAGTCAATATCAAGGAACAGCTGCATCCAGGAAGCTCCCTCCTTGGGTCTTTTGATGTTTTCGCGTGTCTGTGCGTAGAAATAAACGTTTTTGGTGTCAGCAGTCACCTTGGAGGCAACGATGTCGTTCCTGCCGGTTTCATTGACATAGTGATTGTCTCCAAAGCCTTTGGCGTCTCGATCCAGCATGTCCTTGGCAGGATCGGTATAGGTCACAAGCACCTTATCCCAGACCTCAAAGCCACCCGTGACGTTGACCGAGTTGCGCGCGTCCTGCACGATGATGGGTGCCGTACCCTTAAGACGTTGGATATTGTAAGCCAATTGCATATAGTAGTTGTCAAAATAGCCGCCCTTCATCATTTCGATATCGCGGGAAAATTCGTTGGAAGCGCAGTCCACAAAGCCGACCTTGTTGGGATCGCTCTGCCTTTGTGCGATCCACTCATTCCAGCCCGTCACAAGCACAAAGGGAACGTCTGCTTCAATGGCTCTGTCCCACTGCGCCTGGAAATTCAGGCCTTGCACGTAAAGTGCGGGATTTTCACGGATACTTTCGTAGTACTCGGAGCGTGCTGTTCTGTCGTTGACGTTCGCTGCAAACGATCTGCCGAGATTCAGCGTGTTGCCATAGAGAGCGGAATCCGAGAAGCGGACTGTGCCGCTGTGTTGCGCTACGGATACGTTGATGGCCGATGGGTTGCCTTGGGCATCCTTGTAGATGTGCTGCGGCCACTCAAAGTCCATCCAGGGCCATCCGTTTTTCTTTTCCGCCTCGGTAGGCCATTGCGGCTGCTTGACCGTAAAGAATTCGTCGATATTGGCGCTGCGAGGGGCAATGATCAGCGGTTTGCCGTCAAGCATATACCAGGTGTCGCTGTAGAATCCGGACTTGTAGATCTTTTCATAGAGTTCCTGCACACAGGCCTCTGCGTTGGTGTTGGTATAAAATACCACCTCAGGTGCATCAAAGCCCATTTTGTTGAAATCGTGCAGGATTGCCATGAGCTTGAGCGCATTGTCATGGTAGGAATAGCCGTTGGTGGCATCGAAATACAAAAAGTCCACGCCAGCGTTGATCAAAAGCTCCACGTGCTTGCGCATGACCCAGTTGTCATCGATGTAGTAGTAGCCGTAAAGCGGCTCGTTCCAGAAATGCCATTCATAAGGACGACCCCAAAGTTCACAATCGGGCTTGCTTGCCTGTTCTATGCCAACCTTGTCAATGATATGCTGCATATTGATCGCGCCCGAGTCACCGTGCTCGCCGTGCCAAAGAAAATAAAAGATGCCTACATCGTGATCCTCGGTCACCACGCCCACCTCGGAGGAATCAAACAGGGAACGGTCCAGATCATCCGTGCCCGCATAGCCGCCAAATAGGTTTACCTCATTGTTGGGGACAGTATAGGAGACTGCATTTTCCCCCTCTCCGTAAGAGATGGTGGCATATTTGCCGTCCTCGGAATAGGAAATCTTGAGTGTGCCCTCGGTATTGTCGTCGGGATGCACGTCCATTTCCTTGTATTCGGGCTCGGGCCACTTCTGATCGGAGGGGCATACACCATCGGGAAGCGTGATCCCGTTCTTGTTGACGTATTCCTGATATGCAGCGAGGTCAAAATCCTTGGCGGATTGCTCATCCGTAAAGAATGCCAAAAATCTGATGTCAATGGTCTCGTTGTTGCATTCATCCAATCCAAGGCCGATGGGGTCAAAGCGAAAGGCAGTGAATGTGACGTCCTCGGCTTCAGCCCATCCTTCACAGTAAAGGATCAATCTGTTCCATTCGCCGTCGGTATTCCATTTCCATCTCTGTCTGGCTTCGGGGGATTCTCCCATCATGTGTCCGTCGTCACGGTTTACGTAGAGCTCGCCTCTGTCTGCGGTCTCTGTTCTGTATTCAATACAAAGATATTTTGCGCTGTCCGTAAAGATTTGGGGAGGATTCAGGTTTACCTTGGGATCTCCCCCAAGAGCTGTCAGCGTCGTGTATGAGCCGTCCTTGACGTCCATCGAGAGATTAATAGCAGCACCCAATACGTCGGAGACGATAAATCCGGAGGAAAAATCATAGATCCAGGAGGGGAGTATCACGTCCTCGGCATGTGCGGTAAATGCCCCGGGTATACCAAGCAACAGTACAAGAGATAAAAGCAGGGGAACGAGTCTTGTTTTCATAAAAAACTCCTGACAATGTTAAACTGTTTTCATTATATCATACCGCTCAGTCGCTGTCAAGAAAAGGCACGATGCGTGTAAAAATTTGGTGAATTTGCAAAAATCCCTTGCATACAACATAGGGAAACTGCTATAATAAGAGAGGTGAAAAAATTCATGACCCTAAGGAGACATGCATCATGAGCAAATATCTGGAATATCTGACCGAGGCTGCGCAAAAGACGGGCGGCACGTTTTATAAGATCACTGAAATACATAATGGCAATATCGAGACGGTTACCCTGAATCCGGGCAACGCCTGCCAGAACAGCTATTCGGTGGCCAAGTCCTTTGTGGTGACCGCGATCGGCATGCTGTACGACGCGGGGTTGATCGATATGGGTGAGCGCATCGTGGACATATTCGCGGGCGAGCTGCCCGAGGGTATGGACGAAAAGTGGGCGTACATGACCGTGCATCACGCCATGACGCATACCTGCGGCTTTCCGCTCGGATATCTTGACATTGACGCAATCGATGCAAGCAAGCTGGGCACCGACGACTATCTGACCTACCTGTTCAAGACCAAGCTTGATTTTGTGCCGGGGGAAAAGTGGGCGTACAGCGACGCGGCCTTTTATCTGCTCTCGCGCGTGGTCAGCAAAAAGAGCGGGGAAAAGGTGGACGATTTTCTGTGGACGCGCCTGTATTATCCGCTCGGCTACCGCGAAATGGCATGGAGCAAGTGCCCCAAGGGATATCCCATCGGTGCAACCGGGCTTTACATTTACACCGAGGATATGGCAAAGCTGGGCGAGCTGTATCTGCGCGGTGGCGTCTGGCAGGGCAAGCGCATTTTGTCCGAGGAGTGGTGCGAGATCACGCGCAAGCGCGGCTATGAGTTTCACAATATCTGCTCGGGCAAGGCATACGGCAAGGGCGGCGCGTTCGGGCAAATGCTGCTCTACATCCCTGAGCAGGAGCGCGTAGTTGCATGGCATTCCTTCGGCGGCGGAGACCTTTTGCCTGCTGTGACCTTGTGGAAGGAATAAGCAGCATGGCAGAAGAAAGCATCAGAAAAGAACTGCAATGCATCATCCACCCTTTGAATACCTTAGGACGTTATAAGTACGTTGTTGTATGTGCCAATTATCAAGGAAAATGGATACTGAGCAGACATAAAAGCCGCGACACATGGGAAACTCAGGGCGGTCATATCGAGGATGGCGAAACTCCGCTTGAATGTGCAAAGCGTGAACTTTTTGAGGAAAGCGGGATTATGGATGCTGAGTTGTTTGCCGTCTGCGATTATTACGGTTACAATTCCAAAAGTTTCTCGCACGGTATGGTTTTCTTAGCGGTTGTCCACTCGCTTGGCGAGCTTCCCGAAAGTGAAATGAAAGAAATCAGAGTATTTGACACTCTCCCTGCTGAGCTTACGTATCCGCAGACTTCACCGAAGCTGTATGCGGAAGCGGAGAAGGTATTGAAGGAAATAATGGAGAAATAGCATGACGATAAACTGTGTATGGGAACACAACGGTAACGACACTTTGCTGTATGCGATCGATTTTATCGGCGCATATACCCGTGGTGAAAGCCTTGAAACAGCAAAGGCAAAGATGTCGGAGGAGATCGTTTCCTATCTCAAATGGTTAGGCGCGGAGACCTCCGATCACATAGAAGTTGTGATCGCCCAAGAAAAAGACTCCGATCTTGCCATCAAGGATGCAGATTCCGACGTGCTTTTTGAAAGTGAAAAAGTATCGCTGACGGCCGAAGAATATGAGCAGCTCAAGGCGCTTGCGCTGAAGTCAGCGATGGATTTTATTGCTTTGTATGAATCTATCCCGGACAAGAGTGCCACCGCCGCATTTGAACGCAAGACCTTTTACGGCCAAGTTCCGCGCTCGGCAGATGAAATGTACGAGCATACCAAGAGCGTAAACGAATATTATTTTGCGGAGATCGAGGTTGATGCCGATAACTGCGGCAATATATACGAATGCCGCAAGCGCGGCTTTGAAGCCCTTGAAGCAAAGCCCTATTTCCTGCAAAATGCGGTGATTGAAGGCAGCTATGGAGAAAATTGGTCATTGCGCAAGGTTCTCCGCCGTTTTATTTGGCACGACCGTATTCACGCAAAAGCGATGTATCGAATGGCGTTAAAGGTTTTTGGCGCAGAGAATGTGGCAAATCCGTTTTGCTTTTGAAAAGGGAGACCAATACATGACTGACATATATTCCGCAATCACATCCAAAACCCCGATCGACAAGGGCTGGTCGGGGGATCAGAAATACAGAGCGGTCACGCGTGACGGCTCTGTGTATCTGTTGCGCGTGGCTGCGCCCGAGCGGGCCGAGCGCAAGCAGCGCGAGTTTGCGCAAATGCAAAGGGTGGCCGCGCTGGGCATTCGTATGTGCAAGCCCATCGAGTTCGGCACGTGTGACGAGGGCGTTTATGCCTTGCAAAGCTTTATTGAAGGGTACGATGCCGAGCAGCATATTCCCACGCTGCCCGCGCAGATGCAATACGACTACGGCTGCGAGGCAGGGAAGATCCTTGCCCGTATTCATACCCTCCCCGCGCCCGACGGCGTGCCCGAATGGGAAGGCCGCTTCAACGCCAAGATCGACCGCAAGATCGCCATGTACCGCGATTGCCCCTTGAAGTATGACGTCGATCAGCCGTTCCTTGATTACATCGCAGAAAACCGCCATCTGCTCTGCGGGCGTCCGCAGACTTATCAGCATGGCGACTACCACATCGGCAACATGATGGTGGACACGGACGGCAGGCTTGTCATCATCGACTTTGACCGCGACGATTACGGCGACCCCTGGGAGGAATTCAACCGTATCGTATGGTGCGCCGGGGCTTCGCCCGCGTTTGCATCCGGTATGGTGGACGGCTATTTTGACGGAAACGTCCCCATGGATTTCTGGCGTTTGCTGGCGCTGTATATCAGCTCCAATACGCTGAGCTCCTTGCCCTGGGCAATTCCGTTTGGCGAGCGCGAGATCACGACTATGAAAAACCAGGCCGCCGAGGTGCTGGCCTGGTATGATAACATGCAAAATCCCGTACCGACCTGGTACAAAACCGGAGTGAATCAATGAACAATAAAAAGCCTATCAAAATTGCCTTGATCGTGCTTGGCAGCCTTGTCGCATTTGTTGCGCTGGTGGTCGTGGGTGCGATCGCATATTTCAGAATTCCCGTGGCAGATTATTATGCTGCATCCGAGAAAACCTTCGTTATCCCCGATATCCAAAACGATTACGTGCCGCAGGGCATGCATTATTGCCCCGAGGAACAGGGATTCTTGCTCAGCGGCTACACAGCCTCGGGCAAGCCCTCGCCTGTGTACGTGACGGATACGGCGGGAAACGTAAAAGCCAAGGTCACGTTGCAAAAGACGGACGGCACAGCCTTTACCGAGCATGGCGGCGGCATTGCGCGCTATGGCGACAACGTGTACGTGGCAGGAGATGACGCACGCTTGCATATTTTCTCGTTTGCCGAGATCATGGCAGCGGACTTTGGTGCAGCAGTGCGTGCCAAGGGCGAGTTTTCCTTACAGGTATCGGATGACGATTATCTGATTCCCGCATTCGTGACCGTTTATAAGAATACACTGGTCGTGGGCGAATTCTATCGAGAAAAGGAGTACCCCACGCCCGAGAGTCATCATATGACTACCGCAGCAGGCGACAAGCACCACGCGCTTGCACTTCGGTTTACGCTTTCGGAGAGTGCCGAATTCGGCATTGCTCCCACCCCCACGCTGGCATATAGCCTGCCCGCACAGGTGCAGGGCATGACCTTCTCGGAGAGCGGAGAACGCGTGTATCTCTCCACCTCCTGGGGACTTGCGTTTTCGCATATTCTGGAATACGACATGACCAAGCTGCAAAGAGAAGGTGATATCACCGTGCTTGGCAAGAGTGTGCCGCTTTACACCATGGACAGCGCGTCACTCTGCAAGGATTATTTGATCGCGCCCATGTCCGAGGAGATGGTCATGCTGGATGGCAAGCTGTACGTGCTTTGCGAATCAGCCAGTGACAAATATATTTTCGGCCGTCTGATTGGCGGAAAGTGGTGCTACGCCACCGATCTTGAAAAAATGAAATAAGACGATAAAACGGCGATGATCCTTTGATCATCGCCGTATTCATATTCATTTCAGTTAAACAGAATTGACACATAGGGCGGGGGCTTGCTCCCGCTGTATTTTTGCAATACTAATCTCCGCTCTCCAATTCTTCCAACCGATTCTCCAACTCCTCCAAGCGGCTCTCCAGCTCGTCGCAAGCATCCTCGCAATCGTCACGCACGCAGGAAAGCTCGTCCATCTCACAGCGCAGATCGTCCATATCCTGCTCAAGCTTTCTGATTTTTTCTTCAAGACTGCTCATAAATCCGCTCATTTTGATCTTGGGCGTACCTTCTAAAAGCTCGATCTGCGCAAGCTCAAACGACGCTCCCTGGTTTTCGATCGGGTCAAGGCGAAGCCCTGCCAGCATGCCGTGCCAGAAGCCGTTATTTGAGGTGTCAATGTAAATATCCTGCATCTGACCGGTGGCCAGATAATGCACGCTGAAGTGACGCTGCTCGGTGTAGTCCTCGCAGCCGGGTGTTTTGAAATACAATTTCATTTCAGCATTGATGTGTGCGTTTGCGCTCATGTCAT
>JAFQUG010000086.1 GCA_017408625.1 Clostridia bacterium
CTGGCAAACAACCCCGGTCTGAAGATCCATACCCGTTTTCCGCCCGAGCCCAACGGATACCTGCACATCGGCTCGGTCAAGGCGATCTGCATCAACACCGACGTGGCCAACAAATATAACGGCCTGTTCAATCTCCGCTACGACGACACCAACCCCGCCAAGGAATCCGACGAGTTCGTTCGCTCGATCCGCGAGGATCTGGAGTGGCTGGGCGCTGCCCCCACGGGCGGCGTGTTCTACGGCTCGGACTACTTCGGCAAGTGCTATGAGTTTGCCGTTCAGCTGATCAAGCAGGGCGACGCTTACGTCTGCGACCTTTCCAAGGACGACCTGGCCGACTACAAGGGCACCGACCGCTCGGTTGCCTCCAAGGAATCCCCCTACCGTAACCGCTCGGTGGAAGAAAATCTGGATCTGTTCGAAAGAATGAAGAACGGTGAGTTCCCGGACGGCGCACGCACACTGCGCGCCAAGATCGACCCCTCCAGCGATAACCCCTATCTGCGTGACCCTGTCATTTACAGAATCAAGCACATCCACCATCACCGCCAGGGTGACGAGTGGTGCGTATATCCCATGTACGACTTCGCGCATCCCATTCAGGACGCACTGGAAGGCATTACCCATTCCCTTTGCTCCAGCGAATTCAGAAACCACCGTCCGCTTTACGACTGGGTGGTGGATAAGATCGGATTTGCACAGAAGCCTCACCAGTGGGAGTTTGGCCGCATGAACATCACCTACACGGTCATGTCCAAGCGTTATCTGCGTCAGCTGGTTGAAGAAGGCCACGTAGACGGCTGGGATGACCCCCGTCTGCCCACACTTTGCGGTCTGCGCCGTCGCGGCTACACCCCCAACGCACTCTTTACCTTTGTGCGCGAAGCGGGCGTAACCAACACCGACCATACCGTGGACGTTCGTCAGCTGGAGGCTTGCGTGCGCGACGATCTGAATGAAAACGCACTGCGTCGCGTTGCCATCGTCAATCCCATCAAGGTCATCATTGACAACTATCCCGAGGATAAGGAAGAGATGATCAGCCTGCCCAACCATCCGCAAAAGGAGGAGCTTGGCAAACGCGACGTTCCCATGACCCGCGAGATCTATATCGACGCCGACGACTTTGCTGAGGTTCCGCCTCCCAAATTCTTCCGTCTCAAGCCCGACAGCGAGGTTCGTCTGATGGGCGGCTATATCATCCGCTGCGGCGAGATTGTTAAGAACGCTGACGGCTCGATCAAGGAGATCCATGCAACCGCAGATCTGGAGACCGGCAACGGCATGCCCGCTGACGGCAGAAAGATCAAGGGCACCATCCACTGGCTGTCCGCAAAATATGCAAAGCCCGCTACCGTGATGCTGTATGATCGCCTGTTCAACATTGAAAACACAGCTGACGTGCCCGAAGGAAAGACCTATCTCGACTTCCTCAATCCCGACTCTCTCTCCAAGCTGGAGGGTGCGATGGTTGAGCCTTGCCTGGCTGACGCAAAGCCGGGAGACAAGTTCCAGTTTGTCCGTGTCGGCTACTTCTGCAAGGACTCCAAGAACGCCGACACCTTCAACCGTGTCGTAGGACTGAGAGACAGCTTCAAGGCGTAAGAGGTGGCTATATGACTATTGCAACCATGATCGAAAACCTGACTCCCTTTTCCATTCCCTATGCGATTCTGGGGGCTTGGTTGGTCGTCATTTCTCTGATCTCGATCGTCGTATGCATTTACGACAAAGCCATCTCCAAAAAAGGCAAGGTTGAGCTGCGCGTTCCCGAAAAGGTGCTGTTCTATATCTTGCCCCTGCTTGGCGGTGCACTTGCCATGTTTGCGACTATGACACTGATCCGCCACAAGACCCAGCACGGGCAAAGATGGCTGACCTTCGGCATTGCCGTGCTGCAAATTGCAGCAATCGTCGGCGTGACGGCAGTGATTGCGTTGGGGATTATCTAAAACTTTGTAGGGACGACCATTGTGTCGTCCCTAATCGTTATCAGAGGCGTGCAATGCACACCCCTACAAAATCCCCGAAAAGATAAAAGGCAGAGCCACATCGGGCTGATAAATTAGCGGAAAAATAGCAGGAATTTGTTCGATTTTTAGCAGATTCCTGCTGTTTTATTTATATACAGTGGCGAAAGAGCGGCGAGACGGTAACCCCCACCACCGCAACCGCTTCTCTCGTTTCAAAGCAAAATGCTTTGAAACTCGCTCC
>JAFQUG010000087.1 GCA_017408625.1 Clostridia bacterium
CTGCCTTGCCCACCACGTCGCCAACCGCTAAAATTTTCAGCGTCATGCGTCCTCTTCCTGTTCTATGACGGCGGGCTCACCCTGTCCGTCGAAATCGGGTACGGAAATTTCTGTCTCTTCCTCGATTGCTTGGTCGGGAGCTTGATCGGCAGTCTGCTCACATGCCGCGGGGAACGTCTGTTCAGTCGTCTCGGCAGCGATCTGCTCGGCAGCAACGGGCATAGGCTCGGGCTTACGCAGCTTAAAGAGCAGGATCAAGCCCACGATCAGCATGGGGACTGCGATGACTGCGGCTGCGATGATGTAGACGATGTAAGCGATATTGAGCCATTCCACCATGGTATCGTTCTGGTAAGGGCCGCCGAGCAAGCCTTCCATGAGCATGGGGATCATGTTGGCGGCGTTGAAGCAGAAGTGACCTATAATGCAGGGATAGATCGAGTCGGTCTTGATAAACAGCGCACCCAGTACAAGACCCACCACAAAGGTGTAGGCAATCTGGATGGGAGCACCGTGCGCAAGGCCAAACAGCGCAGAGGTGATCAGCAGTGCAGCCCAAGTGGGCAGCTTGCCCTTGAAGTTGACAAGCGGACCTGCGCGGAATACCAGCTCCTCGATCAAAGGTGCGCCAAAGATGGCGGCGATCGTGAACATACCGACGTCCTGGCTCATGGAGGACATCATTTCCGTGTAGGTTTCGTAGAAAATGCGGAATTCCTCGGCAATGGCGGGATCCAGTGCTTCCATGGCGCGCATCAGCATCTCCAGCAGCGCATTCAGCAGCGACTCACCGGCAAACATGACGGCGTTGACAATAAAGTGCAGAGAAAGACCCAGCAACACAGCAGCAATGATGGCCTTGGCGGGTGCTTTGGTAAAGCGGAAGTATTCGGTAAAGCTCTTGCCCTTACGGTTGAACACGAGCCAGAGAATGACCAGTGCACCAATGGTAGTCAGGGCGGAGAAGAACATGGCGTATTGCATGGTGGTAGCGGTATTATCGTAGTTGAACCACTCCAGGATGGTGTCTGTACCGCCAATGCCGTTGTAGGTCATTGCCGCAATGATGCTGCGGAACAGGACAATGATGATCAATGCCACGGACAGAATGGTTTGTCCTACGTTCATAAAGGTCGTATATCCGATGGGGAAAGCAAGCCCCTTGATCACGCCCCATTTATTCTTCTTTTGTTCCATAAAAAATCTCCTTTCCGAAAGAGATGTACAGTTATCTATATTTTATCATATTTACGCGTCATTGTCAAGCAGGCGCGGAGCGCGAAAAAGAGCGGGGATTTTGCAAAAAAGACTTGATAATCTCCACCGTATATGATATAATGATACTAAGTATTGAAATCCACTCAAGGAGTCCGCCATGAGCCATTGTTACATTCCCGCAGGCTACACGCAGGTGCTGGATGCATACCAGACCCAGCGTGCCATCGAGCATATCAAAACCACCTTTCAACGCGAATTTTGTGCCGCGCTCAACTTAAAGCGCGTGTCTGCGCCCCTGTTTGTTGCAAGCGATTCGGGCTTGAACGACAACCTGAACGGCCATGAGCGTCCGGTTGCCTTTGATATTCCCGCGCTGAACGGCAAGCATGCTGAGGTGGTGCATTCCTTGGCAAAGTGGAAGCGACTTGCGCTGCTGCGCTACGGCTTTACCATGGGCAACGGCCTTTATACCGATATGAACGCCATTCGTCGCGATGAGGATCTGGACAATATCCATTCGATTTACGTCGACCAGTGGGACTGGGAAAAGGTGATCACCAAAGAGGCGCGCAACGTTGACTACCTCAAGCTGATGGTCAAGGCCATTGTGGGTGCGGTATGTGCCACAGAGGAGCAGCTGCAGGTGCATTTCCCTCAGCTGCAGCACAGGCTTTGCAGAGAGGTGACGTTTGTGACCTCGCAGGAGCTTTGTGATCTGTATCCCGATCTGACTCCCGAGCAGCGTGAGTATGAATTTACCAAGATCCATAAAACCGTATTCGTTATCGGCATCGGTGACGTGCTATCGGACGGCAAGGTACACGGCGGCCGTGCTCCCGACTATGACGACTGGTCACTCAACGGAGATCTGCTGTTCTGGCACGAGACACTGGAGCGCGCGTTGGAGATCTCCTCCATGGGTATCCGTGTGGATGAGCAGTCCATGGACAGACAGCTGCGCGTATCGGGCTGTGATGACCGCCGCGAGCTGCCCTTCCACAAGATGCTGCTTGCAGGCGAGCTGCCCTTGACGGTGGGTGGCGGTATTGGCCAGTCACGCCTTTGCATGCTGCTTTTGGGCAGTGCGCATATCGGCGAGGTGCAGTCGGGTATCTGGGATGAAGAGACGCGCCGCACCTGTGCCGAGGCAGGCGTCAGATTGCTTTGATTTGAAAATCATATCAGCTACATACGTATATACGGAGGGAACATATGACTCTGATTTTGTTTAACCCCTGTGCAAATAACAGCGATATTTCTGCGGCTTTGGCGGACGTGCGTGCTTATGCTGCCGCATCCGACCCCGTTGAAAAGGACCTGACCCGGGTGGACATGCGTGCTGAGATCTGTGCGCTTGGCGAGAATGACCGCGTGCTGATCCTTGGAGGCGACGGCACCATTATGCGCCTTGCCAACGCTTTGGACGGCGCGGAGTATGCTGCGCCCATTTACCTGTGGAGGAGCGGAACGGGCAACGACTTTTTGCGCGATCTCGGAAAGAACGAGAGCACTGAGCCTGTGTTGCTCAACCCTTATCTTGTCAATTTGCCGCGCGTTGAGGTCAAGGGAAAGGTTTACCGCTATATCAACGGAATCGGCTTTGGCCTGGACGGCATGGTCTGCGAGGTGACTGATGCGCTCAAGGCCAAGGGGGTCAAAAAGATCAATTATACGGCTGAGTCGATCAAGCTTTTGCTTGGCGGCTTCAAGTGCCCTTCGGGCAGAGTGACTGTGGACGGCGTGACCAAGTCTTACAAAAAGATCTGGCTGGCGTCCGCTATGCACGGGAAATACTACGGAGGAGGCATGCGCGTCGCGCCCGACCAGGAAAGAGGCAGCGGACTTCTGACCTGCTGCGTATGGCACACCTCGGGCAAGCTTGCGACCTTGATGCATTTCCCCAAGATCTTCACGGGTGAGCACGTGCAGTATAAAAAGAGCATTGACGTGATCTCGGGCAAGAGGATCACGGTTGAATTTGATACGCCGACGGCATTGCAGATCGACGGTGAGACGGTCAGCGGTGTGACCACTTACACCGCATGGATCGACTGACCCCGAAAAAGGATTGCCCGGCGTCATCCCCGCGTTTGTCAAAAATGTCAAAACGCAATCGTAAGAAGCTGTTTTATTTACATTTTTGTGCATTGACATTTTTCGCAAGATGCGGTATAATGGATACAAGGAAATTTCTCCCCGTGACCGGCGGAATGTGAGCTTACACACAGGAGCGGGAAGTAAATGATAGCCGACCGCCTGGGCAATCCTGTCTTAACAGAGAGTTAGGATAGGTTTGCCCTTTTTGTATTTTTACTGAGAAATGGAGATTATCGGATGAAAAAAATTGCAGTGATCATGGGAAGCGACAGCGATCTTCCCGTTGTGGAAAAGGCCATCAACACCTTAAAGGAATTTGGTGTGCCCTATGAAGCGCACGTATATTCCGCGCACAGAACGCCCGATCAGGCAGCAGAGTTTGCCATGAGCGCAAGAGAGAACGGCTTTGGTGCCATCATCGCAGCAGCCGGCATGGCCGCGCACTTAGCAGGTGCGATCGCGGCGAGAACCACGCTGCCCGTGGTCGGTATTCCCGTTAAGGGCGGTGCTGTGGACGGCATGGATGCGCTGCTTGCCACCGTGCAGATGCCCTCGGGCATGCCCGTTGCCACCGTGGCACTCAACGGTGCTGTCAATGCAGCCCTGCTTTGCATTCAGATGCTGGCCATCGAGGATGCTGAGCTTGCGGCCAAGCTTGACCAAAAGAGAGCAAAGGATACTGCCGCCGTGCTTGCCAAGGATGCAGCCCTGCAGGAAAAACTGAACGCATAAACACCCACCAACGCATAGACAAGGAGAATTTTATGGGAGGATTTTTCGGCATTACCTCGAATAAGGACTGCCTTTTGGACGTGTTCTTCGGAACCGACTACCATTCCCACCTGGGAACGCAGAGGGGAGGCCTTGCGGCGTACGATCCCGAGATCGGACTGCAGCGCAAGATCCACAGCATCACAAACGCACCCTTCCGCACCAAGTTTGAAACCATTTTTGACGAAATGTCGGGTATCGCAGCCATCGGCTGTATCAGCGACACCGACCCGCAACCCATGCTGATCCGCTCGCATCACGGCACGTATGCCATCTGCACCGTGGGTCTGATCAACAATGCCGAGCAGCTGATCGATCTGTACTTCGGCGGCAGCCGCGGACACTTTGACGCCATGACCGGCGGCAGAGTCAACACCGTGGAGCTGGTAGCTGCGCTGATTGACCAGAAGGAAAGCTTTGCAGAGGGCATCAAGTATGCGCAATCGTTGATTGACGGCACCTGTTCGATCTTAATCCTCAAGCAAGACGGTCACCTGCTTGCGGCGCGAGACCGTGTCGGCCGTATTCCGGTCATCGTCTGCAAGGGCGAGGACGGCTATGCGGTCACCTTTGAGTCGTTCGCGGCGCAAAAGCTGGGGTATGCTCCGGTACGTGAGCTGGGCCCCGGGGAGATCGTGGAGCTTTCGCCCGCGGACGGCATCGTGCAGCTGGCAAAGCCCGGCAAGGAGATGAAAATGTGCTCCTTCCTCTGGTCGTATTACGGATATCCCACCTCCTCCTACGAGGGCGTCAACGTAGAGACCATGCGTTATCGCAACGGCGCGATCATGGCTGAGCTTGACCGGCAGGAGGGGAATGCTCCCGATCTCGATTACGTGGCAGGCGTGCCGGACTCGGGCGTTCCGCATGCAATCGGCTATGCCAACGTTTCCCATACGGCCTATGCGCGCCCGTATATCAAATATACACCCACCTGGTCGCGCAGCTTCACACCGCAAAAGCAATCCGACCGCGCCAAGGTCGCACGCATGAAGCAGATTCCCGTGCACGAGCTGATCGAGAATAAAAAGCTGCTTTTTGTAGACGATTCCATCGTGCGTGGCACGCAGCTCAAGGAGACGGTTGATTTTCTGTATTCCAACGGCGCAAAAGAGGTGCATATGCGTTCGGCATGCCCGCCTATCATGTATGGCTGCAAGTATCTCAATTTCTCCCGTTCTACGGGCGATATGGAGCTGATTACCCGTCGCACCATCATGGAGCTGGAGGGAACGGACGGCTTCAATCATCTTGAGGAATACAGCGACGGCTCGACCGAGCGCGGCAAGGCCTTGCGTAAGAGCATCAGTGAAAAATTCGGATTTGCATCGCTGGAATTCCAGACGCTTGAGGGCGTGATCAAGGCCATCGGACTTCCGCCCGAAAAGCTTTGCACCTATTGCTGGAACGGCAAAGAATAATAAGGAACTATTTGATTACACACATATACTGAAAGGAGCAAAACAACATGCATTCTAACTCCAGATCGGAAAGCTACGCTGCAGCAGGCGTGGATATTACCGCAGGCTATAAGGCCGTTGAATTGATGAAAAAGCACATCGCGCGCACCCAGACCGAGGGGTACCTTGACGACGTGGGCGGCTTTGGCGGCTGCTTTGGTCTGCCGATTGGCGGCATGGAAGAGCCTGTGCTGGTTTCGGGTACGGACGGCTGCGGCACCAAGGTCAAGATGGCGATCTTGATGGACAAGCACGACACCATTGGCATTGACGCGGTGGCTATGTGCGTCAACGACATCATCTGTGTGGGTGCAAAGCCCCTGTTCTTCCTTGATTATATCGCGTGCGGCAAGAATATTCCCGAAAAGATCGCAGCCATCGTTTCCGGCGTTGCCGAGGGATGCGTGCAGTCGGGTGCGGCACTCATCGGCGGTGAGACTGCCGAGCATCCCGGCATGATGCCCGTGGAGGATTACGACCTTGCAGGCTTTGCCGTGGGCATTGTGGATAAGAAAAAGATACTGGATAACACCAAAATGGCAGAGGGTGACGTTGTCATCGCGCTTGCATCCAGCGGTGTGCACTCCAACGGCTTCTCGCTTTGCCGCAAGGTGTTTGAAATTGATAAGAACCCCGAGTCGCTTTATGTTCCTTGCGAAGTGCTTGGCGGTAAGAGCATTGCAGAAACGCTGCTGACCCCCACCAAGATCTACGTCAAGTCGATCCTGGCACTCTTGGAGCAGGTGGACGTCAAGGGCATCTCGCACATCACGGGCGGCGGCTTTTACGAGAACATCCCGAGAAGCATTCCCGACGGCCTTTGCGCAAAGATCGACCGCAGCGCGGTACGCGTGCTGCCCATCTTTGATCTGATTGCCAAGACGGGAGACATTTGTGAAAGAGACATGTTAAACACCTATAACATGGGCGTTGGCATGAGCGTGGTTGTCCCTGCAGAGCAGGTGGATAAGGCACTGGAGATCCTGACTGCCCACGGTGAGGACGCGTACGTGATCGGTAAGATCGTCGCGGGCGAGGAGAAGATCGAATTATGTTAAGACATGCATTCTGGAGCGGCATTGCCTCGGGCATGCTGGTCGGCATCGGCGGAACGGTGTACCTGTCCTGCGAAAACAAGGTCGTGGGAGCGGCGCTGTTCTCGGTGGCACTCTTGTGCATTTGCCTTTTGGGACTTTACCTCTACACCGGTAAGATCGGCGTCTTTATGGAAAAGCCGGATAAAAAAAGTGCGCTGGCATTGCCCATCGGCCTTGGCGGCAACGTGATCGGTGCTGCGCTGACAGGCGTGCTGACCGCGCTTGCCAAGCCCTCGCTGATCGACGCAGCGCAAAAGGCCTGCACCGCAAAGCTTGAAAACGGCCTTTGGCGCGGACTGATCGCGGCGGTATTCTGCGGCGTGCTGATGTACGCGGCAGTCAAGACCTACGGAGCAAAGGGAACCCTGCTTGGCATCATTTTCTGCATTCCCACCTTTATTCTTTGCGGCTTTGAGCACTCAATTGCGGATGCGTACTATTTCACGGTTGCATCCATGCGCGGCGCGTTTGATCCCATGAGAGTGGTGTTCATCCTGGTCGCGGTGCTTGGCAACACGCTTGGCGGCTGGGTGCTGCCCGTGCTGGCAAGGCTTGCAAAGGGAAAGGAACAGGTTAGTTAGCGTGAAAGTTCACATCATATTCCCATTTGCTTAACCATTCACGCTTAAACTTCCCCTAAAAATGGGTATTGACCCATTTTTGGAGCAAAGCTCCGCGGTGAAGTTTCAAAACTATTTGCGCCGCCGCAGGCGGCATGGAGATTAAAATGGAACAGAGCTTACAAAATAAAACGCGCATCGCCGTGCTGGTTTCGGGCGGCGGCACCAATCTGCAGGCGTTGATCGACGCGCAAGGACGCGGCGAGCTTGGCGGCGGCGAGATTTCGCTGGTGCTCGCGTCAAAGCCGGGCGTGTACGCCTTGGAGCGCGCTGCCAACGCAGGCATTGAGGGAAAGGTGCTTGCCCGCAAGGAATATGCCGATGCGGATGCTTATACAAAGGCGTTGGTTGAAACGCTGCAAAAGGAAAAGATTGATCTTGTCGTGCTGGCAGGATTTATGATCATCATTGGTGAGGAGATGTATCGTGCATTCCCCAATCGAATCATCAACGTGCATCCGGCGCTGATTCCGTCGTTCTGCGGACAAGGCTTTTACGGCTTGCACGTGCACGAGGCGGCACTTGCCAAGGGCGTCAAGGTGTCGGGTGCTACCGTGCATTTCGTTACCCCCGAGTGTGACGCAGGACCTATCGTTCTGCAAAAGGCGGTGGACGTGCACGAGGACGACACCCCCGAGAGCTTGCAAAAGCGCATCATGCAAGAGGCTGAGTGGAAAATTTTACCCGAAGCGGTCAGCCTGTTCTGCCAAGGCAGATTAAAGGTTGAGGACGATAGAGTTTATATCCAATAAGGGATTACCCACACGCCCCGCCCAAGATCCTTCGCGGCGCATTTTTCGCCTGTCATCCTCGAGCGAAGCGAAGGATCTTGGCGAAAAATGCTTGCTCGAGGATGACAGGGCGGGGCAGGGTTCCCCTAACAAACATATTTCACCATAAGGAGAACAAAAATGAAGGTAACTACCATCGCAGAAGAACTGAACTCTCTTGCCTACCACGGCAGAGGCATTATCATCGGCAAGTCGGCTGACGGCAAAAAGGCAGTCACCGCATATTTTATCATGGGCAGAAGCGTCAACAGCCGCAACCGCGTGTTCGTGGCA
>JAFQUG010000088.1 GCA_017408625.1 Clostridia bacterium
CGGCGGAAATCATATCGTTGGCAGCGCGAGATAATGGTGGCGGGCAGCTTTTGCAGCTCGGTGGTTGCCAAGATGAACACCACGTATTCGGGCGGCTCCTCCAGCGTTTTAAGCAGCGCGTTGAACGCACTTGCCGAGAGCATATGTACCTCGTCGATGATATACACGCGCTTTTTGAGCGTTGTGGGTGCGTAGACCACCTCGTCGCGGATATCGCGGATGTTGTCTACGCCGTTGTTGGAGGCTGCGTCCATTTCAAGCACGTCGGTCGCTGCACCCGATTCGATCGAGCGGCAGGAATTGCAAACAAGGCAAGGCGAGCCGTTTATGGGCTGCTCGCAGTTGACGGCTTTGGCAAGGATCTTTGCGCAGGTGGTCTTACCCGTTCCGCGCGATCCGCAAAACAGATATGCATGAGAAAGCCCGCCCGTCCTTGCCTGATACTGCAAAATAGACGTGACGTGCTCCTGACCGCAAACGTCCTCAAAGCGTTGCGGACGCCATTTTCTGTAAAGTGCCTGATGCATAACAATCTCCTCCAAATAAATACAGCACCTTGCCGCAAAACAAGACCATACACCTCAAAATCGAACGTCGCCCCTACGCGATCTTCGTACCTCCTGCTCAAAACAGGCAACCTCACGGCACACCGAGGTAACCGCTTAATGCTGCTTGGTTCCCCACCTGACATGGTTCACAGCCCCCGATTGCGTAAGACCCGTTTCTCAACACAGCAGATACGACTCTTGTATTCGTAAAGGTTCGATCCTCAGAAGAGGGATCCACCCCTGCTGTAGCGGATTTCAGGTACAGGGCTCCGCTGCTTCCCCGGCTGGTATGGCCTTATTTCACAGCATGATGCTGTAGCCTTGCTATTATACCACAACAAAGATAGAAATGCAAGTCTTTTTACGAATTTTTCACAATTGGCAAAAATCTCACGACACCGTGCGCGTAAATCCCCCACGCCTTGTGCAGTATGATAGAGATATCTCAAAAAAAGAAAGGAGTTTTAAGCATGAGATATCTGAGAGTTCTTCCCTTTGCGCTGGCCTGCCTGCTGATCTTCAGCTTTTGCACAGCATGCAGCGACAAGCAAGCCAACACTGACACACAAAAAACACCCGAGCAGCAAACCGAACGGCCAAGCGGCAACCAGAGCGTGGCAGACGACGTATACCGCGAGCAGCTGGCCTATTACGAGCAGATGGTGCTTGATCTGCAGGACGAGATCTTAGCACTCAAGCAGCAGCATTACGTGGACACCTTTGCCTATAAGCAGACCATTGCGCAGCTTGAGGCGCAGTTGGGCGCACTTGATACCGACGTCTCGGCAAAACCCGAGCAGCCCACCGAGCAAGCACCGCAGCCCGAGCCGCAAATGCCCGCATTTACATACGAGGTCAAAAACGGTACGGCCACGCTGACCTCTTACACAGGCAGTGCCACCGATGTGATCGTGCCTTCCGAAATTGATGGCTACGCGGTCACGGCACTTGGAGAGGGACTGTTCAAGGACAGCAGCGTGACAAGCGTGACTCTGCCCGCATCGGTGACAAGCATTGGCTGGTTTGCGTTTTACGGCTGCGCTGCCCTGCAGACGGTCACGCTTGGCGAATCGGTCACCACCATCGGCTACGCCGCCTTTGACGGCTGCCCCAAGTCCATGACCATCTGCGGCACCACGGGATCGTATGCGGAGAAATACGCGATGAGTTATGGGCTGCAGTCCCAACATAGGGGCGATCAGTGATCGCCCGCGGGCGCACTAATTTCGGCTTTGCCGAATATTGTGCCCCAACAAATAACCCTGAAAGCACTGTGCTGCGTCGACAACTTGGCGCAGCACCTTTTTGTTTGAGTGTACCCAATCCGACAACAAAGCAGAAAGGATGCGCGCAAATAAGCCTTGCCCCGCTGGGGAAGGTGGCGCCGCAGGCGACGGATGAGGTCCCCATAAAAGCGCTCAAAACAAACTTGGATGCCTATCCCATGGGATGGCAGAACCCTTACTCCCTTCAGGGAGTCGGAGCGAAGCGACGGAGGGTGCTTTGTGTTATTGTTTGGAAATCTGATATCTCAACGCTTTTTTACCCTCTGCATCTCCCTAAAGGGAGAAAGGGTTTAGTTGCCCTATGGGCAACTCCCCAAAAATATATCAGAGCGGTTTTATGGGGACCTCATCCGTCGCCTGCGGCGCCACCTTCCCCAGCGGGGCAAGGCTTTTTGCGCGTCCTCATCACATGCTCATCCCAACAAGGTAAAGCTTAGCAGCGCACGCCCTATCTTTTGTGAACTCTTTTTGGTGACTATTTTGGTTGAATTTCTCATCCAAATATTCAAACACCGCGTTATTGCTTATTTTGGGCTCTCATGCTACAATAAATTAACACAAGGAGGGATCAAACATGGATATGAACAAGGTAGGTAACCAAATTCTGATTTTAAGAAAGCAAAAAGGGTTGACACAAAGTGAATTGGGGGATAGATTATGTGTTTCCTATCAATCCGTCAGTAAATGGGAGCGTGGTGAAACACTACCGGATCTTGCTCAAGTATTGGGCACAACCATCGATTTTATTTTGTTAGGTGGAGAAAAAATGATTGAGTATCAAGGCAGTGTCAAAATCGCTGACTTAATAAAGGGATTGAAATCTCTCGAAAGCATGGGCATTCTTCTTGGAAAGGAAAACATCATCTATCAATCAGCAATCAAAGGGATCAATACCAATATGAACGCAGACATAGAGGCCGCATTTGTTGATAATTATGTATTTGAGGCGTTTTTAGCAGAATCCGCCATACAAAGCTTGATGATGGGCGCATACATTGATGTTACAGATGTAAAAAACACTTTCAAGCACGATCATTTTTAAGCAAATCGTATTAAAGAATTGTGCTAATCACGGCATAAAATAAGGAAACGGACAGGTTTTCCCTGTCCGTCCTTTTTCATTTCAGATCCACTCGATTTCTCTGTTCCCCTTTTCGGAACGCATCAATATTCATGCAAATTTCGTCAAGGCATCTCTTTCGTGCCTCGAACGACGCCCAGGCCATGTGAGGTGTCAGGCAGACGTTGGGCGCATCCTTGATCTCAAAAAACGGATGATCAACCAAGAACGGCTCTGTGCTGAACACGTCGCATCCCATGCCGCTGACCTTGCCGTCCTTGACCGCGTCCACGATCGCCGCCTCATCCCAGACAGCACCGCGCGCAACGTTGATCACGATCGGCTTTCTTTCCATCATATCGATCTGCGCGGCTCCGATCATGCCGCGGCTCTTTGCATTGAGCGGTGTATGCAGCGAAATGATATCCGACTCGCGCAGCAGCGTTTCAAGGTCGGTGCACTCCTCGCTGTCGGGATTGCGCTTGTACGCTAAAACCTTGCAGCCAAATGCACGTGCGACCTCACCCACCTTTTTGCCAATGTTGCCGTATCCCACGATACCCCAGGTTTTGCCGCAAAGCTCGTGGTACACGGGCACAAGCAGATTGGGGCTGCCTTGGCGCGAATACCAGCCGCTTGCGGTGGCAGCCGTATAAGTGGGCAAGTGCGAGCAAAGGCTGAGCGCCATAGCCACGGTCAGCTGTGCCACACTCTCGGTGGAGTACCCCACCACGTTACACACGGCAATGCCCTTTTCGCGGCAGTAGGCCACGTCGATATTATCGTATCCCGTGGCAAAAATGCAGATCAGCTTCAGTGCGTCGGCACAAGCAAGTACCTCGGCGGTCAATTTGACCTTATTGATGACTGCCACCTCGCAGCCCGCAAGTCGCTCCCGTACCTCGTCGGGTGTGCTTGCATCATATACGGTCAGCTCTCCGAAGGCGGAAAGCAGTGAATAATCCAGATCGTTACCAATGCTGGCCTTATCAAAAACAGTAATCTTCATAGTAATCTCCTAATGGTTTCTGTCTTTCAGTATAGCAAATCGCGTTCCATTTGTCAAGGTTATGTGAATTTATTGAAAAAATCACACATCTTCACCAAAGTCCGTATACATATTCATAATAATGTCATATTTATACTCTATAATTATGATGAATTTTTATTTCATAAAAGAGGAAATCGCATGCTTCAACTCAAAAACATTGTCAAAACCTATACTGTTGGAGACACGGACGTCCACGCCCTGAACGGCATCTCGCTGAGCTTTCGAAACAGTGAATTCGTTTCGATCTTAGGCCCTTCGGGCTGTGGTAAAACCACGACATTGAATATCATTGGCGGCTTGGACCGCTACACCTCGGGTGACTTGCTGATCAACGGCAAATCCACCACCATGTACAAGGACCGCGACTGGGATACCTACCGTAACCACTCGATCGGCTTTGTATTCCAAAGCTACAACCTGATCCCCCACCAGAGCGTGCTCTCCAACGTAGAGCTTGCGCTGACCGTTTCGGGCGTGCCCAAGGCTGAGCGTCGCCGCCGTGCGCGCGAGGCTCTGGAGAAGGTGGGGCTTGGCGACCAGCTGAACAAGCGTCCCTCTCAGATGTCGGGCGGTCAGATGCAGCGTGTGTCGATTGCGCGAGCACTGGTCAACGACCCCGATATTCTGCTGGCCGACGAGCCGACCGGTGCATTGGACACAGTTACCAGCGTGCAGATCATGGAGCTGCTCAAGGAGATCTCCAAGGATAAGTTAGTCATCATGGTCACGCATAACCCCGAGCTGGCAGAAACGTATTCTACCAGAATCGTGCAGCTGCGCGACGGTAATCTGATCGGTGACTCCGACCCCTACGAGCCCGACGAGGCAGAGATCAACGCCGCACGCATAGCACCCCCCAAGGTGACCAAGGGCAGGGCAAGAATGTCCACCAAAACGGCCTTCTCGCTCTCGCTCAACAACCTTATGACCAAAAAGGCGCGTACATTCCTGACCTCCTTTGCGGGCAGTATCGGTATCATCGGTATCGCGCTCATCCTTTCCCTTTCCACCGGTATCAACAACTTTATTGATCAGGTGCAGGAGGATACGCTTTCCACCTATCCCATCACCATTTACAGGACCGAGCAGGACTTTTCCGCGCTGATGGGTGCTATGCAGCAGACGCAAAAGGACGTGGAAGGACGTGAGCCGGACGATCACACCATTTATATCGACGATTCGCTGGATCAGATGATGTCCGCTACGACCTCCACCATCGAAAACAATCTGGAGGCGTTCAAGGCATTCTTGGACGATCACGCAGAAGAGCTTGAGGATTACGTGCTGGATATCCGCTATACCTACAACTACACGCTCAAGGTCTTCTCCGAGGACGGCAATACGCAGGTCAACCCCACCACCATTTTCGATAACATGGGACCTGCATTCTCGGATATCTCCAACATGATGGGCGCAATGGGCAATATGGGCGGCGGCTTTACCATTTTCGAGCAGATGATCGATAACGAAGAGCTGGTCCACTCCCAGTACGAGCTGGTCGGAGAGGACAGCGAATGGGCCGACGATCCCACTGAGGTCATGCTGGTGCTGGACAAGAACAACGCCATCAGCAATATGACGCTTTATATGCTGGGTGTCAAGGACCAGTCCGAGATCTCGGATATTCTGATCGAGCTGTTCACCAATCCCGATTACAAGGTTCCCAAGACCGATCCCATGGACGTGGACGATTTCGTGGGCATGACCTTCTTGGTTGTTCCCGACAGCGCATATTACTATGAATCCGAGGACACCTTCACGGTTGACGGCAAGGTGCACCACATCTGGCGCGACGTGCGCAACGATCCCGACTACGATGCTGCAAAATTTGCCAAGGAGAACGGCGTTGAGATCACCATCTCGGGCGTCATCCGTCCTTCCGCAAACGCCATGGCAGCATCCATCTCCTCTCCCATCGCGTACAACACCTCCCTGCAGGCTTATATGCAGGAGATCATTCGTGAGAGTGACGTGGTTCGCGCACAGGAGAAGATTCCCGATTACGATATTACCACAGGCCTGGAATTTGACGAGGGCCAGTACCTCGGTCTTTCGAGCAGCGAAAAGGCTGATCTGTTCGACGACTTTATCAAGGACAACGACGAGGTCATGATTCAGATCATGGTCGACTATATCAAGGCTGCCGAGCAGACTCCCGAGCAGGATTCCGCTCTGGATGGCATGAGCCGTGACGACAAGATCAACTTTGTCATGGAGAATTTTGCCGACTTGGCGGATTCGCACCCCGAGATCTACAAATCCATTATACTGGGCATGATGAAGCAGACCATAGGGGATGCTTATGAGAGCTATGCAGGCTACTTTGAATCCATGACTGCCGAGCAGCTTAAGGCATTTATGGAACAATCGGGCGGCTCTTCGACTGAGAGTGAAAAGGCACTGCGCGGATATCTGCAAAGCCTTTCCGATGACGAGCTTGACAGCACCGTCACCAAGATCAAAACCGGTAGCAGCCAGAACGGCTCCGACATCCGCGACAGATATACCGACGAGCAACTCATCGAAGCCTTTGAAATGAGCTACAACAAATACAGTGACGATCAAAAAGCTATCCTATACGACGAATACATGCCAAACATGCTCTCCAAAAACGATAAGGAGGACGTCATGGAAATGTTCGGCTGGTATCTGGATGAGCAGCCCGCTTCGATCAGTATTTATTCCAAGGACTTCGCATCCAAGGACTATATCTCCGCGCTGATCGATCAGTACAACCGTGATGCAGAGGACGACGGCCACGAGGAGAACGCCATTCACTACACCGACCTTGTCGGTATGATGATGTCCTCGATCACCATCATCATCGACGTTATTTCCTACGTGCTGATCGCGTTCGTTTCGATCTCGCTGGTGGTTTCCTCCATCATGATCGGTATCATCACCTATATCTCGGTACTGGAGCGCACCAAGGAGATCGGTATTTTGCGCTCGATCGGTGCATCCAAGGGCGACATCTCCAAGGTGTTCAATGCAGAGACCGCCATTGTCGGCTTTGCAGCTGGCATGATCGGAATTATCATTACCATTCTTCTCAACTTCCCGATCAGTTGGGTCGTACAAGGACTTTCGGGCATGTCCGGTATCAATGCGGTGCTTCCTTGGTGGGGCGCTGTCGGACTTGTTGCAATCAGCATGATTCTGACGCTGATCGCAGGTCTGTTCCCTGCAACGCTTGCATCCAAGAAGGATCCCGTGGAAGCGTTGAGAACCGAATAATCCTTCAAACACAAAGAAAATATTTCCTTTCAAGGCAGGATTTGTCAAAAATCCTGCCTTGTTGTTTTGTATTGGATTTGCTGACAGATGTTGTGTGTTGACGCGGCTCTTGCATCGTGTTAGAATGTGCTCGTGGCTCAAGGAGCAACAATTCACAAAAGCACATAAGGAGGATTTTTCATGAAATCCAAAAAGGTACTCAAGATCTTACTTCCCATCCTGGGCGCAGTGGTGCTCGTCGCAATCATCGTTGCGTGTGCCGCGACCGGCAAGGGCAATGACCATACAAATGAAAGCGATACAGACACGCAAGAGACTACCACACAGCAAAGCACAACCGCACCCGATTCAAGCGAGCAAGAGACCACAACGGCAGAAGATTCTACGACCGATCCTGACACCCAGGAAAGCACCACTCCCGAGGAAACTACACCCGAGAGCACAACCCCGGAGCAGACTACTCCCGAGCAGACTACTCTCGAGCAGACTACTCCCGAGCAGACTACTCCCGAGCAAACCACGCAGCCTCCTGCCGAGGACAGCTCTGACGAGGGTAGCTCGGATGCCGGCAGCCAGGACAGCAGCACAAACACATCCGACGAGGACGCAGACTCCTCTGAGAATGACAGCAGCAGCGAGGACGGTGACGGTGAAAGCTCTTCTGCAGCAGAATAAGGGCAAAAACAAGACCGACAGAGATGTCGGTCTTGTTTTTGTTCAAAAAAAGAAAAATAAAATATCAAAAGGGGCTTGCATTTTCGGTTTTGATGTGATATAATAACAAAGTCGCTGGTGTGGCTCAGGGGTAGAGCAGCTGATTCGTAATCAGCAGGTCGAGGGTTCGAATCCCTCCACCAGCTCCAAAAAAGAGAGTCAAGGTCTTTTCAAGACCTTGACTCTCTTTTTTCGACCTGTTGCACCGATTCGAACC
>JAFQUG010000089.1 GCA_017408625.1 Clostridia bacterium
CGCAACGCGGAGCTTAAAGAGGGCTGCGCCGCGAAGGATCTTAGGGGCGGAGCCCTACACAAAGAATTTTCCCAAGAAAGGAGCTCGACATGCACGAGCTGGATATATACTACCGAGCCTTACGCGAGCTGCGTCGACAAACGGCTACCGATGATAAATGCCGTCGCTTCACCGATGCAGTCAAGCATGCCTCTGACGAAGGGGATTGCTTGCGCGCGCAGCGCACGATCTGTCATATCGATGAGGATTGGGTGTACTATATAGAAACGCACCTGCCTTACGTGGAAAAGGCGATCAAGGAAGAAAGACAGTTCATCCGTCGTGAGGGTGAAACGGTGGATATCGGTAAGGCCAAGAAGGTCTCGCGCGACTCGGTGGAGCATCTGGCGCGTCACAGTGAGATGATCACGCATCTGCCGGAAGAGGGCGAGATGCTGATCCCGGATAAGATCTATATCACCGAGAATACAAGTAACTATACCGTTTACGAAAATCGCTTTCTGTATTTGCTTTTGACCTTCATGAGCGATTTTGTGGAGATGAGATATTCCAAGATCGCAGAGCTTGGTAATACGTACAAGGCAGATCTGACCACACACAAGCGCGTGGTGATGGGCAAACGCTCGGTGGAAATGGAGCTGCATTTCTGTGAGCAGGCCAAGAACGATCCATATGCGGATAAGAATGACCGTCACAATACCATGCTGCAGAGAGTAGAGGCCATTCGTGTCATTACCAACATGCTGCTTATGACCCCCTTGATGAAGGAGGTGGCGAAAGCCCCCCTGATCTCGCCGCCCATTACCAGAACAAACGTGCTGCGTATGGACAACAACTTCAAATATGCCGTAGAGTTGTACGATTATCTGGTGGCTTACGCCAAGGACGGCTATACCATTGAGTACCGAAACGTTGAGCAAGAGCCCTTTGACGATGCGCTGGAGAGCGAGATTGACGAGATGGTGGCCATCATGTCATATCTGACCTATAAGCATGGCAGCGGTGCGGCCAAGACGTTGGAGCAAAGATATATTGCCGCAGAGCGAGAGCAGCAGCAGGCGGCAGAGGAGGCAAGACGCGCAAGGCTGGAAATGCTGCGCCAACGCGCGCATGAGAGTAGTGCATCCATGGACGAATATCTGCTTGCCTTAGAGGAGCAGAACCGTATGCTGGAGCGACATGCCGAGCAAATGCGTGCCGCAACCGAAACGCTGCAAAAGGCCATCGACCAGGAGGCGCAAAAGCTTTCGGCCGTGTATTTTGAGCAGTGTGAGCGCAGATTCCGTGAAAAGCGCGAGGCGTTGATCGCATCGTACGAAAAAAAGCTGGAGACCAAGGAGATGGCCTTGGAAATGTCTGCGCAGGAGCAGGCCGGTCTGTTGGCCGAGAATCAGGGCTTGCAGGCAAGAGTGCGTGCGCTGCAATACCGAGTGGGCGAGACTCCCGTCGAGGATACCACCACAAAGGAGTATATCGAGCAGTTAGAGCGTGAGTATGGTTGGTACGTACAAATGTTTGAAAAGAATTGGAAGCTGACTAAGAGAAAGATCCGCAAGGATATCCTCTGGTCTTCGGACAAAAAGAAAAAGTCCGATGAATTATGAGGTAGGATATGCGAAAAAAACATCCGAAAATCAAATATATTGTCTTGCTGGTGCTGATCCTGTTTTTCGGGCTTGCGTGCGTGCTTGCTGTATTTTTGGCACCGTCGGACGGCGGCTTGCCCATGGACAATGCCTTTATCCCCTCGGAATCTGTGCTGGTGCTGGGCCTTCTGGCCTTGCTGTTACCGATATTGCTGATCGCATTGATCGTGTCGGTGGCAAGAAAATCCAAAAAGCCGCGAAAGATCGAGGCACAGCCCGAGGCTAAGCTCAGTGTCAGGCTGGATGGCAAAAAGGATCCTGTCAAAGGTGAGGGAAGCGGATCTTCCCCCGGCACTGCCGAGAGAGCGGAGGGAGAGAGTAGATTTTTCATGCTGAGCAGGACGGACCGCTACATGAAGAAGTACGCAGCCCCCGCATATAACAAGGAAGTAACGCTGGCAAGCTTTTGCGAGAGCTTTCAGGCGTATGCAGCGGGGAATCTGGGGCTGTATTACGACATCTCGGATATTCGCCGCTTTATCTCCAACCTGGGAGTCAGCCATATTCTGGTCATGCAGTGTATGTCGGGTACGGGTAAGACCTCGCTGGCGTATGCGTTTGGCGAATTTATCGGCAATCCGTCGGTCATCGTGCCCA
>JAFQUG010000090.1 GCA_017408625.1 Clostridia bacterium
AGAGAGAGGACGGCTACGCCTATTCGCCACGCCAAGTCCTGCGGACTTGCTCTGAAGATGCTCTTGTCGCCGAAACGGCTCCATTCGCTTTGCGAACCGCACATCTTCCCCTCGCCGCCACTTTGTGGCTGCGTGGTTTCTCTGTACCCTCTCTCTCCGCCATAGCAAAAGGGCACCCAAACGGGTGCCCTTTTGCTATGGCAAAGAGAGGGTACAGAGAAACCGCGCAGCCACAAAGTGGCGGCGAGGGGAAGATGCGCGGTTCGCGAAGCGAATGGAGCCCCGTGGGCACCAAACGCATCTTCATAGCAAGTCCGCAGGACTTGGCGTGGCGAATAGGCGTAGCCGTCCTCTCTCTTTGCCATAGCAAAGTGCGAACAAGTAAGCCGTTAGAGTGTTGCTGTGATGGCGTTTCTCTTTCTCAAAACGGGGAAGGTCGAAAAAAGAGGGGGAGAGCAGAACAAAAACGAGAAAGAGAGAGAATTGAAAATAGAACGAGAAATATCAAAAGTTGGAAAATGTAGAAAAAGAATTGGAAATGCGAGAACCAAGCCCCTGCACAGCGCGTGGGCTTGGTTCTTGTGAACCGCGTTTTGCGGAGCCTTGGCGATCTCACCCCCTTAATATTATCGTTTCTTGCAGTTGACATAAGCGCACGCGCGTGATATAATATATAAAGATATTTTGAGTTTAAGCACTTCTCCACTCACTGCACGGATGCGATAAAGGACAGGTGCGGCGCGCAAGTGAGGCAGAGGAATTTGGGCATGTTTCAAACGGAATGGGAGACGAAGCTATGAGGGTTTTACAGATCAACTCGGTTTGCGGCATTCGCAGCACGGGCAGGATCTGCACCGATCTTGCCGAGCTGCTGGAGCGTGCGGGGCACGAGTGCAAGATCGCATACGGTCGCGAGCATGTGCTCGCGCAGCATCAAAAATATGCGGTGCGCATCGGGAACGATCGGGATGTGAAGCGGCATGCACTTCGCGCACGTCTGTTTGATTCCGCGGGCCTTGGCAGCGGACACGCCACCAAGAAATTTATCCGGTGGGTGCAGGCGTACGACCCCGACGTGATCCATCTGCATAACATCCACGGCTATTACATCAACATCAAGGTCTTGTTTGACTATTTGCGCGAATCAGGCAAGCCCGTGATCTGGACACTGCACGATTGCTGGAGCTTTACGGGACACTGCTCACATTTCGATATGGTGGGGTGTGAGAAATGGCGCGCACAGGCGTGCAGCGGGTGTCCGCAAAAACGGGGATATCCCAAGTCGCTTTTCCTCGATCGCTCCGCTCGTAATCTTGTGCACAAGCGCGGGCTGTTTGCATCGCTTGAAAATCTGATACTGGTCACACCCTCGCGCTGGCTTGCGGATCTGGCCGCACAGTCTTTTTTTGCCAAGACACCGATACGTGTGATCCCAAACGGTATTGACCTGTCCGCCTTTCAACCGTGTGAGAGTGATTTTCGTGCGCGACACGGCATTGAGAATAAGAAAGTGGTGCTCGGTGTTGCGAGTGCGTGGCAAAAATACAAGGGACTCGATGATTTCGTGCGCCTTTCCGCCATGCTGGATGACCGATTCCAAATTGTGCTGGTGGGCCTGACAGAGGAACAAAGGGCGGCGTTGCCCCCCAACATCCTCGGCATCACGCGTACAGATAGCGTACGCGCGCTTGCCGAAATTTACACGGCGGCGGATTGGTTTGTAAATCCGACGTATCAGGAAACATTGTCCATGGTCAATCTTGAGGCGCAGGCCTGCGGTACACCTGTGATCACGTATCGCACGGGCGGCAGTCCCGAGACGCTGGACCCCGACTCGGGCACCGTGGTCGAGAAGGGGGATATCGAAACCGTGGCACATATTTTGCAAAGCACCGAGCCGCACACCGTACAGGCGCACGAGGAGTGGAATAAGAACAAACGCTTTGCGGCGTATATTGACCTGTACCGCGAGGTGAGTCGGATATGAAAATTCTGTTTTTGACAAACATTCCCTCGCCCTACCGCGTGCACTTCTTCAATGAGCTGGGCAAGCACTGTGAGCTTACGGTGCTGTTTGAGAAGGAGCGCTCCAGAGAGAGGAATAAGGAGTGGAAGGGCGACGAATTTCGGCGTTTTAACGGCGTTTTTTTGAAGGGGCCTTCCACAAGCACGGATATGGCAATTTGCCCCGGGGTGCTGCGCTACGTCAAGGATCGCTCCTTTGATCGCATCATCTGCTCCGATTTCACAACGCCCACGGGCATGCTTGCTGTCTCTTATATGAAGCGGCATCGCATCCCCTATTACTTGGAAAGTGACGGCGGCTTTGCGGGAAGCTCCAAGGGCATAAAGGCGCGCATCAAAAGATGGATCATCGCGGGGGCAAAGGGCTATTTTTCCACCGCCGATGAGCACGACCGCTATTATCTTACCTACGGCGCAGATCCCGCGCGCATTCACCGCTATCCCTTTACCTCGCTGTTTGCGTCCGACGTGGCGGATGCGCCCGTCACGCCCGAGGGGAAGGCCGCTTTGCGTGAGATGTTGAATATCAAGGAAAAGCGGATCGTCCTTGCGGTCGGTCAGTTTATTCCGCGCAAGGGCTTTGACGTCTTGCTAGATGCGGCACGCGGATTGCCGCGTGACATCGGCTTTTATTTTGTCGGTGGCACACCGACCGAGGAGTACACGGCGTTTGTAGAGAAGCACGCGCTGACCAACGTACATTTTGTCGGCTTTTGCGCAAAGGATGCGCTGCAACGGTATTACCGTGCGGCGGATCTGTTTGTGCTTCCCACGCGCGAGGATATTTGGGGCCTCGTGGTCAACGAGGCGATGGCCGCGGCGCTCCCCGTTGTGACGACCACGCGCTGTATTGCAGGGCTGGAGCTGGTGCGCGAGGGCGAAAACGGCTTTTTGGTACCGCCCGCGGACAGCACCGCGCTCGGCGACGCCATCACGCGCGCGTTTGCGTCTCCCGCGCAGCTGGCAGGCATGAGCCACGCGGCACTGGAAACCATCCGTTCCTATACCATTGAGTGTATGGTCAAACGGCATCTCGAGCTTCTTGATCCGTCTGGTAGTGCCGTGCCCGTATCCCAATCTTGAAGGAGTACATTTTGGAAAACGAGTTGAAAACAAACAAAAATTCCGCAAAGGTAAGCCTGCTGACCCTTGTGCTTGCTTTTGTGTGCTTTTTGACAAATATCTCGCAGCATCCCGAGCTCGTGGATGCGGGCGCAACGCAGTTTTTGGCCATTCCGGCGTGGATCCTGCTCGCGCTTTTTCTGGCTATGGCGCGGTCATTTTCCTTGCATCGGGATGTGATCGTCGTGCTTTCCTGTGCGCTTGTGTTCAGTGTTATGTTGGCACTGTATACGATTTTTTTCGAGCATCCGTATTTTGAAAGTGCCACGACCTATTCCTTCTATCTTTCAGTCTTTGTGTTTTTGATCGGAGCGCTGTGTGCACGCTATGTCACAAAGGAAGTACTGCGACATGTTGCTCTGGTGTATGTGATCAGCGCACTTGCGGTGGCTTTGGCGATCTACATTCAGTTCTTTGTGGGAAACGAGGATGTTTTTGCCGAGCTGTATGTATACAGATCGAAAAACTCCTTTGCGCAGATCGTTCTTGTGGCGATCGTCCTGCTTTTGACGGTGATTCGGCCAAAAGGTCGTATTCTTGTGTTGCTCAAATACATCTGTGCTGCGTTTTTGATCTATCTTCTCTTCATTCTGCGCTCGCGTGCAACCATCGTTTCCTTTGCCGTTGTAACCTTGCTGATCCTTCTTCTGCAGCGCAGATTTCAGCCGTCGGCAAAGGAACGGCATATCTTGCTCGTTGCGGTGCTGGTCCTTGCGGCATTTCTGATCTTTCATGCGGAATTCCGTTCGATTTTCGTGGACGGCATTTTGCTGGTCTCGCGCGAAAACGAATCCTTGGACGCGATCTCCTCGGGCCGCCTCTCGCTTTTACATGATTATTGGCCGCTCCTGTGCGAAAATTACGGGGTCGGTATCGGTGATTTTTATCTCGACTGCTTCCCGTTTGCGACACTGATACAGTTTGGGATATTTGCTTCGATCCCTCTTTTTGCGGTCGCGCTATACCCGCTGGTGCGCGCATGTCGGCGCTCGGTGTACGGCGAGGATTGGCGCTTCGTGCTGCTGCTCATTGCGGCGGCCTATTTGGCGAACAGCCTTTTCGAGTGCTTGCCGCCCTTTGGCCCCGGTGTAAAATGCTATTTTCTCTGGCTGCTGCTCGGAATTGTAGTGGGCGGCGGTAAGCCCGATCGGAGCCGCGTATGATCAGCAACGAAAAGCAAGTGCGCGTCGGGGCGATCCTCTCATACGCTTCGATTGCGCTCAGTATCCTTGCGGGATTGGTGTATATCCCGTGGATGATCGAGCAGATCGGGCAAGCGCAGTACGGCCTCTATACGCTGTCCAACACGCTGATCACGCTGTTTGTGGTCGACTTCGGCTTGGGCAAGGCCACCGAGCGTTACGTGGCAAAGTACCGTGCACAGGGGCACCCTGAAAAGATCGGCGCATTCCTTGGCGCGATCTATAAGCTGTACCTGATCATCGATATGGTGATCTTTGCGGTGCTGGTGATCCTGTTTTTCCTGCTGGATCAGATCTATGTCAAGCTGACACCCACCGAGCTTGCGCAATTCAAGGTCGTTTATATCATATCGGGCCTGTTTACGGTCGTCAAATTTCCGTTCATTCCACTGGACGGTATCCTGAACGCACACGAAAAATATATCCCCATGAAGATCGCCGATCTGTTGTATCGCGTGCTTCAGGTGGGGCTGACGGTGCTCGCCCTTTTGCTGGATCAGGGTCTGTATGCGTTGGTGACCGTCAACGCCCTTGTGGGCCTTGTGCTGATCGCTTATAAATGGATCGTATTCAAAAGCACCGTTGGTGTGCGCGCAAGCCTGCGCCATACCGATCGCGCACTGTATCGGAAGATCCTTTCCTTTTCGGTCTGGATCCTGATCGATGCTCTGGCGGCGCGGTTGGTGTTTCAGATCACGCCCTCGATCCTCGGTATTGTGGCAAGCGCCGCCGCGATCGGTGTGTTCGGTGTGATCACGACGATCGAGGGGTATGTCTATACCGTTGCAACTGCGATCAACGGCCTGTTTTTGCCGCGCGTGGCACGTATCAATGTCGGTGAGAACGCCGAGGAGAATCTGTCAGCGCTGGTGCTTGGGGTCGGACGGTTTCAGTATGCGCTCAACGGGCTTGTCGTCGCGGGCTTTGCTGTGGTAGGACGTTTGTTTATCCGGCTTTGGATGGGCGAAGCGTTTGCACAGGCCTATTTTGGAATATTGCTCGTTATCGTGCCGGGTCTGTTCTATAATGCGTTGCAGATCGCCAACACCGCGCTTGTGGTGAAAAAAAGAGTGAAGGAGCGCGCCTTTATCGCGCTTGCAACGGGTGTGGCCAACGTCATCCTTTCGTTCATTTTTTCCTACCGTTGGGGCGTGATCGGTGCTTGTCTGTCGATCTTCGTGGCGTATATGCTGCGTGAGGTGCTGTCCTTGATCGTATACCGAAAGCACCTGCACCTTAACATCATACGGTTCGCGAAGTGCTGCTATTTGCGTATGACCCCACCCATCCTGTTGACGGTTGCCGCAGGGCTTTTGATCAACCGTCTGATACCCGATGGCGGGTGGCTTTCGCTCGTAGTAAAGGGAATGATCACCGTGGCGGTTTACGGTGTCACCCTATGGCTCTTCGCTCTTTCGCGCGCAGAGCGCAAGCGGAGTATTGAAATCGTAAGATCCAAAATCAAAAAGCACAAGACTCTGTCCTGAAAAATACCGATGCGCGGGGCAGCTTTGCTGAGCCCTTTGATCCTGCATGTCCCGATGCCTTTTTCGGGCCTTTGAAATAAATGTAAGGAGAAAAGCATATGCCCTCATTGCCGATTTCTGTTTTAATTCCGACCATGAACCGCCCTCTGGCCCTGGAGCGCACACTTCGTACATATCTGGAGGCCGATTGCGTCCCCGCGCAGATCGTGATCGTGGATCAAACCACGGACAAGGAGATGCGTGCGCGCATATCCGAATTGGCACAAAGCACGAGTGAAACCGAGATCACCTATGTCTTTCAAGACATGCCATCCACCACGTTATCTCGAAACAAAGCAATCGACCTTGCAACACAAGATATTTTGATTTTTTCAGACGACGATGTGGATGTCGCGAATGACACGCTTCGCTCCGTGTACGATCTGATGGAGAACGGTAATATTGCCATGGTTGCGGGCATGAGTGGGAACGAGGGTGCAAAATCAAGCAGCGGCTATTTGTTCGGCACGAAATCCTTTCGCAAGCGTAAAATAGGGCACGTCACCAGATCTATGCTCGGCAGATTTCCGCAGCAAGCGGTCGTGGGAGAGGTGAATACCGAATGGGCCATGGGCTTTTTCTTCGCGGTGCGCAAGTCGTTGCTGGAAAAATGGGGGATCTGCTGGGACGAAAAGCTCACGGGCTACGCATACGGAGAGGATCTGGATTTCAGCTACCGCTACTTTAGA
>JAFQUG010000091.1 GCA_017408625.1 Clostridia bacterium
ATTCGATTGCGAAAAGACTTGTTTATGTAGGGCGGGGCGTCGAGGACGTCGCCCCCTACGGATGGACGGTTTACTTTACCATTACCATTCGCGTATCGAATCCTACTTTGCCTTTGATCAAAGCCCAATCAGCTCGGAAAGCTCCCTCTTCCCCGTTTCCATATTGGCATAGAAGCGGTCGTAGTAGATATCGGTATCCTCTCCCGTGGGCGAGGAGCGAAGCATGCAGGAATGCTCTTGCAAAATCGGGATGCAGCTGCCGCCGCCAAATAACAAATGCTCCAGCATAACCACGCCCACCAGCTTAAGTGCCTGCTCCAGCTTGGATGTGAAATCCCTGTCCTGTATGGTGGCGATGGCAAAGCCATCCGGGTGGTTGTGCGCAATGATAACACTTGAAGCGCTTTTCAGCAGCGAGCGTCTTGCAATGCTGCCCGCGATCGGGTATGCCTCATTGATCGAGCCCTCGCATGCTATGTAAAAGTCAATCACACGCATGCCGTTATCCAACGCCAGAACGTATACGCGCTCCACGTCCACGCCCACGTAATAGGGCTCAATGAATCCGCGCGCTTGGTTAAACGTTCCGATTTTGGTCGTCTCGGGCCTTTGCTCAATGGCAGCGCGGCGTAAAAGATCCCCTGTCAAGCTCAGCAGCATGGCACTCTTGGGGCCAATTCCTTCAGAAAGCTGAAGCGCGTTGATATCCGCACTCATGACACCGATCAGACCGCGATTGTCCTCCAGCAGTCGGTGCGCGGTATCGTTGGTATCCCCCTGCGGAATCGAATAATACAGCAGCATTTCCAAAAGCTCGTGTGTGGCAAAGCCGTCGGGGCCCTGCATCAAGTATCTTTGGCGCATGCGTTCTCTGTGGTTGGCGTGTACGTTCTTTTCCATATACGTTCCCCTTTTGCAATTTACCTCCATTATATCGGAACGCCTCACACTTTGCAAGAGTTTTTTGCATTTCTTGCCCGCAGTTGACAATTTTTCTCATCTGTTATATAATAAAGGCAATCAAAACGGCAAAGGAGACCACCCATGACAAAGATCTTACTGGTAGAGGATGACAAGACCATTGTGGCGACCTTGAGCGAATTTCTCGCTCGCGAGGGGTTTGCGGTCAAGAGCGCAAACGGACAAAGCGCAGCCCTTGCCCTTTTGGATGGCGAGGCCTTTGATCTTGCACTGCTGGATATCTCTCTTGCAGACGGCAACGGCTTTTCGCTCTGCTCGGCCATCAAGGCCAATTGGAAGCTGCCTGTCATCTTTCTGACCGCCTCGGGCGACGAATACAGCACGGTTGCCGGCTTTGACCTGGGGGCTGACGACTATATTCCCAAGCCCTTCCGTCCGCGTGAGCTGGTCTCACGCATCAAAAACGTGCTGCGCCGCACGGGTGGTGCTGCAGGCAGCGTTGTCACCATCGGCAACGTGCAGGTGGACACGGTCAAGGGCGTGGCCACCAAGGATGGGCAGGATCTCTTCCTCTCTGCGCTGGAATACCGCTTGCTTCTGGTCTTTCTCAACCATCGCGGCGCAGTGCTGACCCGCACGCAGCTGCTGGAATCCATTTGGGATATTGCGGGCGAGTTTGTCAACGACAACACGCTGACCGTTTACATCAAGCGTCTGCGTGAGAAGATCGAGAACGACCCGCAGAACCCCACCATCATTCTGACCGTGCGCGGTCTTGGCTATAAGGTGATGTAGCGTGAAAGTTCACGCAATCTTCCTTTATACGCAACCATTCACGCATAAACTTCACCTAAAAATGGGTCTCGGCCCATTTTTGGAGCAAAGCTCCACGGTGAAGTTTCCATCGCTATTTGAGCCGCCAAAGGCGGCATGGAGATTGATATGAAGCTGCTCAGAAATCCCGAAATCAGAAGGCTTTTGATCATCCTGGGTATTCTCTGCACCTGCGCCACCGTGGGTGCATTTATCTGGAACGCAGGCTTTGGCATCTTTACGCTTGCGCTCTGCCTTGTGCTGATCACCGTCTTTTTGATCTTTACCCATCAGCGCTACAAGCGTCTGGCCGCACTTTCCGACACGGTAAACCGCATTTTGCATGGTGACAATTCTCTTTCGTTCGACGGATACGACGAGGGCGAGCTGGGTGTTTTGCAAAGCGAGCTTTACAAAATGACGGTACGCCTGCGCGAGCAGCAGCAGGCCTTGCTTGACGACAAGATCTTTCTTGCCGATTCGATTGCGGACATCTCGCATCAGATCCGCACACCGCTGACCTCGATCAATCTGATCGTCTCGCTCTTGGACGACCCCGATCTGCCCGAGCAGACGCGCGAGCAGCACATGCGCGAGCTTTACGTGCTGCTTGGCCGCATCGACTGGCTGATCACCGCTCTGCTCAAGATCTCCAAGCTGGACGCGGGTACAGCCCCCCTGTCTGCACAAACCATGCCGCTGCAGGCACTGATCGAGCGCGCTGCAGCCCCCCTGCAGGTTCCCACCGAGCTGCGCGGACAGCAGCTCTGCCTGCGCGCCCGGGGGCAGGTCACCTGTGATCCCGCCTGGACGGCCGAGGCTCTTGGCAATATCATCAAAAACTGCATGGAGCACACCCCCGAGGGCGGCCGCATTCTGGTGGACGCCAAGGAGACCGCGCTTTACTCCGAGATCACGGTCACGGACAGCGGTTGCGGGATTGACGAGGAGGATCTTCCCCATCTGTTTGAACGCTTTTATAAAGGAAAGCATTCGTCCGACGAGGGCTTTGGCATCGGACTTGCGCTGGCGCGCACCATCGTCACCGCGCAAAACGGCACGCTCAAGGCGCAAAACGCCCCCGAGGGCGGCGCGCAGTTCATTATGCGATTTTATAAAGGTACGATTTAATGCAGTATCATCTTTGTTTTTTACTTAATGGCATTACCTGTTGGTCCAATACCATTGAGTTCAGAAAACCCATGAAGGGTGCGTGAACCAAGAGGGCATGCACTGCAAAGGCGTCCCCCGAGGGGAAGCTGTCGCGCAGCGACTGAAGGGGATTTGCGGACAAAACGGTGAGGTTGACCGCTCGGGTGAAAC
>JAFQUG010000092.1 GCA_017408625.1 Clostridia bacterium
GGTATCTACACCTCCGCAAAGACGGGTGAGGCTTACTACTTCTGATTTTTTCTATGCAAAATCAATTGACCGGTTCCCTTCCCGTCGCTCCGCAATATATCAAGGACTTTGAGCAGCTGGGCTTTGGAATGTTCGTCCATTTCGGCATCTACTCTCAGCTGTGTCGAGGCGAATGGGCAAAGCAGCTGCTCCGCATAGACGATGCCGACTACCTCCCACTGACGAAAAGCTTTGACCCCGTCAGTATGGCTGAGATCGTCTCGGTCGGTAAGACTGCCGGATGCAAATACATCTGCTTGACTACCCGCCACCACGACGGCTTTTCACTGTACGACACCTGCGGACTCAGCGATTACGATGCTCCGCACGCGCTTTGCGGACGGGATCTTGTTCGTGAGTTCGTGGACGAGTGCCGAAAGGCAGACATTGTTCCCTTCTTCTATCACACCACGCTGGACTGGCACCACCCCGATTTCGACCGCAATTTTGATGCCTATCTTTCCTATCTGCGGCAGAGCGTCGAGCTGCTCTGCACCAACTACGGCAAGATTGGCGGGCTGTGGTTCGACGGAAACTGGAGCCGTCCTGACGCCGATTGGCAGGAGGACGCATTGTATTCCATGATCCGCAGCCATCAGCCCGAGGCGCTGATCATCAATAACACAGGGCTTGGCGCTCGCGGTGAGGTCGGCAACGCGCAAATCGACGTTCTCACCTACGAGCGGGGGCTCCCCACCCCCATCGATCGCACCGGAATGACCAAATACTTCGCCGGTGAAATGTGCGAGACGCTCAACGATCACTGGGGCGAAGCGGATGACTTCAATTATAAGCCGATCAAGCAGCTCATTGAGGAAATATGCGACTGCCGCAAGGTCGGTGCCAATATGCTGCTCAATATCGGTCCCGCCGGTGACGGCACTGTCCCGCTGATGTCCCGCGCAATCATGACAACCATCGGGAAATGGATGCGCGTCTACGGCAAGGCAATCTACAACGGCCGCCCCTGCATCGCGCAAGCGGGCAAACGGGATTTCATTCTGCAGGACGCGCAGGATGCACATCTGTTCTATCTGTTCAAGTACGATCTTGGCAGCCGTGGAGATGAAAACGTCACCGTTGCCGGTGGCTCAAGCGGGGTTACCACCTTTGACGGCTTCCCTTACGACGTTGCTTCCGTGTGCTGGATGGACGACGGAAAAGCACTGGATTTCGTCTGTGACGGCACCTCCTTGCAGGTCGGATGCTCTCGCTTCCCTTACGGTCAAAGCCATTGTGTCCGCGTGGCCGAGATCAGAACCAAATAATTAAAATCAACAAAGGTGAATTTATTATGAAGCTTAGTGTTTTAGCAAACCTTTACGGCACCAAAACGCTGGAGGAAACGCTCAAGATCCTCTCCGATCTTGATGTTCATACCGTCGAGCTGGGTGCCGGCGGCTATCCCGGCAAGGCGCACTGCAATCCCGCCGAGCTGCTCGCCGATCAAAGCAAGTACGATGCGTTTATCGCTACTCTGAAGAAGTACGATATGACGGTCTGCGCGCTGGCAACCCACGGTAACCCCGTGCACCCCAACGCCGAGATCGCCGCATCCTATCACAACGATTTCTGCAACACCGTGCTGCTGGCAGAAAAAATGGGCGTTGATACCGTCATCACCTTCTCCGGCTGTCCCGGTGACTGTGAAACGGCCAAATACCCCAACTGGGTCACCTGCCCCTGGCCCGAGGACTTCCTTGCCATTCTGGAGTGGCAGTGGAAGGAAAAGCTGATCCCCTACTGGGCGCAGACGGCAAAATTCGCGCTGGAGCATAAGGTCAATCGCATCGCATTTGAGATGCACCCCGGCTTCTGCGTTTACAACCCCGAGACCGTGCTCAAGCTCCGCGCTGCGGTCGGCGAGATCGCAGGCA
>JAFQUG010000011.1 GCA_017408625.1 Clostridia bacterium
AATCCTCGCAAGCGTTATGTACCTTGGACAGGGGGCAGCTTTGGCGGCAATCTGGAATTTGAGGCGAACGGAAAGCAATACCGTATAGAACGCTTCTTTGGTGCAAAGGAGAGTGAGGATACCTTTGCGCTGTATGCTCTGGACACAGGTAAGGTGTGCAACGATTACAGTGAACAGATCGGGCAGGAGCTTTTTGGGATCGACGCAGACGGCTTTAGCCGCACGGTGTATATGGATGCTACGGCCCATATCCACGGGAAGGTGGAAAAATCAGCCAATAACAGCATCAATACCAAGCTCAATCACCTCTTGGAGGCAGAGAATGACCTTGGCAATTATGAGCAAGCCATTGATGCGCTGGTCAAGCGCAAGCGTTATTATAAAACCACGGGCGAGCGCGGTGAGATCTATGCGGGCGAGCGGCGCTTGGTCGAGCTGCAAAGACAGATCGAGGTATGCACGGTGCAAAAGGCACAGGCGCAGCAGTTGGATCGTGAGATTGCAGAGCTTAGCCCCATTGTTGCGCACAGTGAGCAACAGATGCAAAGCCTGCATCGCAGTCTGACAAAAGCGGTTGGACAAAAGGAACGTCGCGCAACGCTGGAGGCGTATAGCCGCATGCGCAGTGAGATCTCTGCCGCCAAGCGCGCAGCGGACGCCATAGAGGGCGAATTTGCGGGCGGTGCGCCCACGCTTGCCGAGGCGGAAAAGCATCAGCTTTTAGCAGGACAGCTGACCACGCTTTCGGGTAGAGCGCAGCAGATGCAGAGTGATGCAAGCACCAAAGAGGCGATCGCTGCCTTGTCGCTTACCTTCCAAAACGGTGTGACTCCGATCTCTCAGATCAACGAGGCGTTGGCCGTATGTGACGAGCTGAGAAATATCGAGGGCGAGATCCGCGCGCACAAGGCTTTGGCAGATTCCCTGGAGGAGCAGGCGAATGCCATCGGTGATCCCACACCGCCCAAAACGGGAAAGCAGGGAAAAAAGGCTGCTTTTGGTAAGGTTATGGGCGTAGTGCTGGCTTCGCTTTCGGTTGTGCTGCTGATCGTGGCGGCAGTACTTCTGCTTGGCAATCGCGTATTTTTGGGGATCGTTTGCGGTATTGGCGGTGTGGCAATGCTGGGACTTGCCGTATTTGTACTGCTTGGCGCAGTTTCGGCAGCGCAGCTGTCGGGCAGAAGCAAGCGCGCAGCCGATGCGGCATTGAAGATTGAGACCAAGCGTCAGCTGCTCGAAAAGCGCACAAGAGAGCTGGGGCTTGTTCAGGAATTTAAGGAAAAATATACCGATAAGGCGAGTGTGCCGGTCGCCCTTGCACAAAAGCATGCGCTTTCGGTAGACGGCGGCTATATTTCCGCGCTGACCGCGCTCAAGCATACCACAGAGCAATATCTGCGCCTTTGCGAGCAGCAAAAGGCAAAGGATGCGCTTTATGAGGGCATTGTTGCCGAGGCGGACGAGGCTTGGGACGCCATCAGTAGCTTCCTTGGAAAATGGAACAGAGCATTTGATCGCTCGGATTGCGCCTTTGTGCTGGCCGAGATGAGAACCGTGCTTTCCGATCTGCAACGACGCAGACAGGAAATCGCGCAAAAGGAGGATGCGGCGCGCAAATTTGCCCTGGAGAATCATGTGCGCAGTCTGGCAGAGGCAAGCGACCGGGACGAAAAGCTGCCCGATCCCGAGGATATCTCGGTTCAATGGGAGCAGAGTCAGATCCTCTATAAGGAGCAGAATGCACATCTGACCTCGCTTATACAAAGGGCGGAGGCATTGTATGAATCGGCCGATGCATACGGAGCTTTGGTCTCGGAGCAGCAGGCTCTGCAGGATACGCTTGCTGTGCAGAATGCCAATTACAACGCCATTGTGCAAGCTGAGAAATACATGACACAGGCAAGGGAAAATCTTTCCTCGCGCTATCTGGATAAGATGCAGAGTGCGTTTGTTTCCCGCATGCAGCAGATGGGCGGAGAGGAAAAGAAGTTTACCATGGATACCGATTTTGGCATCATGCTCATGGAAAAGGGCAAGAGCCGCAGCATTGAGTATCTGAGCAGCGGCTGGAGAGACATGGTAGGCTTTTGCCTGCGGCTTTCCTTGGCGGACGGACTTTTTGAGCAGCAAAAGCCCTGCCTTGTGCTGGACGACCCGTTCGTTTATCTGGATGACGAACGCGCCCGTGCCGCACGCAGGCTGCTTGACGCGCTATCCGAGGAATATCAGATTATTTATCTGACCTGCAGGGAATAATTGTCTTTGAAATTACAGAAACGGAAACTATGATATGGCAAGTATTATCATTATAGGCGCAGGTGTTTCGGGGCTTACCGCAGGGATTTGTGCGCAGCTGCACGGACACAGTGCAACCATTTACGAGCGGCATTTCAAAGCGGGCGGCAACCTGACAGGCTGGGATCGCCAAGGCTATCACATTGATAACTGCATCCATTGGCTCACGGGCACCAACCCGGTCACCGGTTTTTACAAAATGTGGGAAAAAGTCGGCGCACTCGGACAGGATATCCCGGTGTATCAGCCCCAAACGCTGTATACCTATGAGCATCCGGACGGTACAAAGCTATCACTGTGTAAGGACGTCGAGGTCTTGGAGCGCGATATGCTGGCGATCTCACCGGCGGACAAAAAGGAGATCAAGGGCTTTGTCAGAGCCATGAGATCCGTGCAACGCCTGCAGGGGATGGGCGGTAAGGATTGCGAGCGCGCAAGCAATGCATGGGAAAAGCTGACCGCACTCCCCGATCTGCTCAAGTATTATAACTGCAGCGTCAAGGATCTGGCAGACCGCTTCAAGCATCCCGTGCTAAAGGAGTTTTTCCTTTCGTTTATGCTCGGACACTTCAGCTCTCTTGCTCTGATTATGGTGTTCGCTACCTTTACGGGTAAGAACGGCGGCATTCCGCAAGGCTCTTCCTGCGCTATGGCGAACCGTATGGTCGAGCGGTATCGCTCTCTGGGCGGCACGCTGCAGCTCAAAAACGGCGTGCAGAGGATCAACACAAAGAGCGGCAGGGCAGAGTCCGTGCTGCTGGACGACGGCACGACCGTGCGCGCGGATTACGTGATCATTACAGCCGACCCGGACGTGGCTTTCGGTACGCTGCTGGATCGCTCGTATATGCCAAAAAAGCTGGCAGCGCAGTATCGGGACCCCAAAATGATCCGCTTTGCATGCCATCAGTGCGCGTTTGCCTTTGACGGTGCGCACGCACCGTTTGAGGGTGAGATGGTTTACGAGATCCCCGAGCAGTACAGAGAGCTTTTATGCGGCGATTACATCATGCTGCGCGAGTTCTCGCATGAGCCGAGCTTTTGCCCTAAAGGCAAGAGCCTTATGCAGACCATGATCTATTGCCTGGAGGATGACGCGAAAAAATCGGTCGAGCTGTATAGCGATAAAGCGGCATACGCGCAGAATAAGCAGCGCATGGTCGAGGCGGTGCAAGAGATCCTTTGTGATCGCATGCCCGCACTCAAGGGCAAGATCACCTGCATCGATTCCTGGACTCCCGCAACCTATCGTCGCTTCGTAGAGTCGCAGGTTGGCTCGTTTATGAGCTTTATCATGCCTGCGGGATCTCCTCCCATGCTGCTGTCGGGTGATGTTCCTGGCCTTTCCAACGTCATGCTTGCCACGCAATGGCTCATGGCCCCCGGTGGCTTGCCCATCGCCGCGATGTCCGGCATAGACGCGGTCAAGCTGATCGATAAAAGGGAAAAGAAGAAATAAAGAAATGAAATTGTTTTCATATGAAAACCACCCCGACAGATCTTGAAATCTGTCGGGGCAGTTTTATAAAAAGTGTCGGGAATCGATGATACAAGCCGATTACTGAATCCAAAGGTTATTGTAGGAGCCGCGATAATTGAAGTAGTGCTGTTGGTTTTCCTCCATCAGTCTTGCGGTCTTCAAAATCATCAGCGCATACATCACCCACTCGCCGCTGTCAAGCGAATACATGCGTACGGGCGAATCCTCGTCCAGCATGACCTCGGTCGGGTGATCGACGTGGATCTCGGTCAACAGCTCCAGCGCCATTGCCGCTTCCTCGGAAGTAATACCGCATTTTTTTGCTGCATAGGGAGCTGTAATGGGCTTGGAAATGTTTTCAGTCTGAAAAGCAAAGACCTTTCTTACGGCAGGCTTTGATAAGATCTCAAGCACCCGTCCGATCTCATCCGTTACAAGCTGCTCTGCATTCGCTTTTCCTCTGTGCAAAAGCCCGATCTCCGACGTGGCAATGATCGCCCCGCCTTCATTGGAAAACGTGACTGTTTTCACTTGACGGTTTTCTTGCAGATAAGATCTCATTTTTTCTTTTTCCAGGGCAAGATCCTTGCCTTCCACGCTGTCCACCCAGCCGCGCTGTGTCAGCTCAATGATTGTGTCGTACAGCATCTCGGGAATCTCATCATAATTTACTGCCTTGCGCTTTTCAGCCGACTTTCTGCCACCGTAAAGCTCGTCAATCGTAATGTCAAAGCATCCTGCAATGACAGGAAGAAGCATGATATCGGGCATGGTGACCTCATTTTCCCATTTGGAAACCGCTTGAGGGGTCACGCCAAGCATTTCCGCAAGCTGCTCCTGCGTCATGCCGCTGCTTTTTCTCAGTTCAGCAATGTTTTTTCCTATCGTCATAAAAAATACTCCTTGTTTTTGATGTTCCGGATCCGTTGACACCATTATAGCAAAAAGAACGAGAGATTTCAACAACGGAAAGAGAGAGTATGTAGCCCAAACGGGGATAAGATTGCATATTTGGTGAAAGTTTGATCCGCAACGCGACGCTTGACAGGGCAGGGAACTTGCAGATATGACAAGCGTCTGTCGAAGTGTGCGAAAAATCAGAAAAGAATCGAAAAGAATTTTTACTTTTTTCAAAAAAGGGGTTGACAAACGAGAAAACGGATGCTATAATATATGAGTCCTTTGAAAAGGCCATGCTTGAACGCCGGTGTGGCGGAACAGGCAGACGCCCGGGACTTAAAATCCCGTGATACGAGAGTATCGTACCGGTTCGACCCCGGTCACCGGCACCAAGCGGGAAAAATTCAATATCGCGGAGTAGAGCAGCCTGGTAGCTCGTCGGGCTCATAACCCGGAGGTCGTGAGGTTCAAATCCCACCTCCGCAACCAAATAAGGAACAGTAGATTGATACAATCG
>JAFQUG010000093.1 GCA_017408625.1 Clostridia bacterium
ACCTTGGCGTGCGGATCCCCGAGGCGGTCGTAGTCATTGTGATCACCGTCATTCTCTCCCTATTTACACTGGTCTTTGGCGAGCTTGTGCCCAAGCGCGTGGCACAGCGCAAGGCGGAGTCGCTGGCACTTGGCATTTCGGGGCTGGTGTGGGGCATCTCAAAGCTCTTTGCCCCTCTTGTTGCGCTTCTGACCGTCTCGACAAACGGTATCCTTCGACTGTTTCGCATTGACCCGAACGCCACCGAGGACGTGAGCGAGGAGGACATCAAGCTCACGGTCGATACCGCATCCAAGCAGGGTGCGATCGACGACGAGGAAAAGGAGCTCATACAGAACATTTTTGAATTTGACGATCTGACCGCAGGAGAGATCGCCACGCACCGCACCGACCTCATACTTCTCTGGACTGAGGAGACCGATGAGGAATGGGATCGGACCATCAAGGAAAACCGCTTCTCGCTCTACCCCATCTGCGCCGAGAGCGTAGACAACGTGGTGGGCATTTTGAGCGCGAAGGAATACTTCCGCCTGCCCGATCACACGCGCGAAACAGTCATGAGCAAGGCGGTTCGCCCCGCTTATTTTGTGCCCGACGGCGTAAAAGCCGATCTTTTGTTCCGCAATATGAAAAAGGAGCGCGTCTCACTTGCCGTAGTGCTGGATGAGCACGGCGGCGTGCTCGGCATCGTTACGATGAACGATCTCATCGAGCGCTTGGTGGGTGACCTTTCCGACGAGGAAACGCCCGTGAAGCAGGAGCTGGAGATCGAGCCCCTTGCCGACGGCTCGTGGCGGGTGCTGGGCTCGGTGTCACTCGATGATCTGGAAAAGGAGCTCAATATCGAGTTCCCGCACGAGGACTGCGATACACTCGGCGGCCTTGCTCTCGCACGCCTTGGAAGCGTGCCCGCGGACGGCACCGCCTTTACCGTTGAGACCGAGCACCTCTCGATCGCGGTAGACAGCGTGCTGGAACGTCAGGTGGAGTCAGCCACCGTACGCGTGCTCTCCCCCGAGCCCGAGGACGAGGAAGAAAGCGAAGAATAACAAAAAGAGTTCTCACCAACAATGGGTGAGAACTCTTTTTGTTACATCAAAGGTGCAAACAGGCGCAGAACACCTTGCAGGATGCGTATTGGCAGGGCGCGGCGACATTCCTTTTCCGTAATAGGAGTACAGTGCTCCAGCGTGCGCAGAAAATCCTCCTTCACCTGTGTAACCGCCAAGGTGTTTTGCATCAGCACACCACATTCAAAGTGCAGATACAAGCTGCGATAATCCAGATTCACCGTGCCCACGGTTGCGGTATCGTCATCTGCAACAAAGGTTTTGGCGTGCATGAAGCCATCGGTATATTCGTAGATACGAACACCTGCCCTGATCAGCTCGCCGTAGTAGGAGCGTGTGGTGGCGTGTACGAGCAGCTTGTCCCACTTGTGTGGCGTAATGATGCGCACATCCACACCGCTTTTAGCCGAAAGGCACAGCGCCGCCATCAGCGTGTCGTCGGGAATCAGATAGGGCGTACAGATCCAGAGATACTTGCGCGCCCTATGAATCACATGCAAATACACATTTGTGCCCACCGTATCGGCGTCCATAGGACTATCCGCGTAGGGCTGAACGCTTCCCTCGCATGTGCCTTGTAGGGCGTTTGGGGGAAAATAGTGTCTATAATCCTCTTTTTTACCCGTAGCAAGCTCCCACATTTGCAAAAACATCACGGTAAAGCTCCATGCGGCGGATCCGCGGCACAGCACAGCACAGTCCTTCCAATGACCGTGCTTTTCGATCGCGTTGATGTATTCATCTGCCAGATTGCATCCCCCTGTGAAGGCCAAAGCGCCTTCGATCACATCAATCTTGCGGTGGTCACGGTTGTTTTGCTTGGTCGACAGGAACGGAACAAAGCGGTTGAATTTACAACACTCAATTCCTTGCTTTGCCAGCATTCGCGGATATTGCACGGGAAGTGTGAGAAAGCAGCCGATCTCATCGTACAGCACACGCACGCGCACGCCCTCGGCTGCCTTGCGCAAAAGAATCTCCAGAATCGGATCCCACATTTTCCCTTCTTGTATGATAAAATACTCCAGAAAAATATATTTTTGCGCTTTTTCCAGTTCCCGTAAAAGTGCGGTATGGAATTCTTCACCGCAGGAGAAATAAGCAGTTTGGGTATCATTGTATGCGGGAAATCCCGCATGATTCTGCAAATAAGAAAACGCCGTCCCCGTGCCGAGATCGGTAGTGTGCACCTCTCCCTGCGGCAGTAAAAACAGCTCCTTGCGTTCGTTTTGAATGGCAGCGATCCGTTTTCCAAAGTGCTTGGTTCGATTCGGCAAGGCTGATAAAACGTAGAACGGTACACCGAAGATGGGAAGCAGGATAATAAACACGATCCACATGAACTTATAGCCCGCATTCCCCGGTTTGACGATCACACGCAGCGCGATCAAAACCCCAACAATTTGACAGAGCAGCTGATAGATGATAAAATGCTCGCTATTGCGCGTCAGCGCAAGAAACCAAAACGCGATCTGCGCCAGAAGCAAAAGGACAGCCAATGCGCGGCGTAGCCATAAGGCAAGCTTCCAATGACCCTTCATATACACTCTCCTCAAAGCAGATACCCCGATGAAACAGCTTTTCGTCGTTTATTATGATAGCAAAAAGCGCTCCGAAAGTCAAGCTGAATGAAGCAAAGGGCGGGGTCTCCCCCGCCCTTGTTTATGTACTTTTGCTTTAAGCGCGAGCAGAAAGCACGCGTGCTTCGTAGTCGGCCACGGTCTGGTACCAGGTCTCGTCTGCGGGAACACCGCAACGGCGGCAGAACTCTGCCCAGACCTCGCCCTCGGGCAAGGACTTGAACTCCTCGGTCTTGACGAAGAGCTCGGTGAAGCGGCCCTCGGTTTGAAGCGCCTTCCATGCGTCGTGCGGCATCAGGAGAGCCGAGAGCAGAGCGCGCTGCATGTTGCGCATGCCGACCACCCAAGCGACGATGCGGTTGATGCTTGCATCAAAGTAGTCCAGGGCGATCGCTACGTCGTCCATACGGCCCGATGCCACGATCTCCTTGGCGATCTCGCGGGTCTCGTCATCCAAGCGCACCACGTGGTCGCTGTCCCAGCGCACGCCGCGCGTGACGTGGAGTGCAACCTTGGGGTTGAACAGCAGCATAGACGAGATCTTGTCCGAGACGACCTCGGTGGGATGATAGTGGCCGTTGTCCATCAGGGGCAGAAGGCCGTTCTTTGCCACGTAGTTCATGGTGAACTCAACAGAGCCGACGGTGTAGGACTCCACGCCGATGCCGAACACCTTGGATTCGAGGCAAACCAGCACCTTTTCCTTGTCATAAGGGATCGCGAGCATTTCGTCAAGCGATTTTGCAAAGCGTGCACGCGGGCCCATACGGTCAGCAGGAATATCCTTATAGCCGTCGGGGATCCAAACGTTCATCACGCAGGGCACGCCCGTTTCATTTGCCATATACTCGGCAATACGAATACAAGCCTTGCCGTGCTCGACCCAGAATTTACGCACCTTCTCGTCGGGCGAGGAGAGCGTAAGACCGCTGGCGGCCATGGGGTGCGAGAAGAAGGTGGGATTGAAATCAATGCCCATTCCGCGCTCCTTGGCATATTCGACCCAGC
>JAFQUG010000094.1 GCA_017408625.1 Clostridia bacterium
CCCCCCGGGGGACGCCTTTATTGCGCGCATCTGCAACTTTCTGTTGAATGTTTCGAGTTATATTAACTGAATAACATTACCTGTTAGCCATGTTTCTTTTCCAAAGTGACGTTTTTGTAATAAAAAAGTCACCGCCCTGTCACTTGACCGGGGTATAATTTGCTAGTACAACAAGAAAAGGAGAAACCATCATGGAAATCTTAAGAGTTGAAAATCTTCGTAAAACGTATGGCACGGGCGATGCCCGCGTAAACGCATTGGACGGCGTTTCCTTCTCTGTAAGCAAGGGCGAATTCGTAGCCATCATCGGCCCCTCGGGCTCGGGCAAATCCACGCTGCTGCACATTCTCGGCGGCGTTGACAAGCCCACGAGCGGCAAGGTATATATGGACGGCAAGGACGTCTACGCACAAAACGACGAGCAGTTGGCCATCTTCCGCCGCAGACAGGTCGGACTGATCTATCAGTTCTACAACCTGATCCCCGTGCTCAACGTCACCGAGAACATGACCCTGCCCGTACTTATGGACGGACAAAAGGTCAACAAGGAACGCTTGGAGGAGCTATTGACTACGCTCTCGCTCAAGGGTCGCGAAAACCATCTGCCCAACCAGCTCTCGGGCGGTCAGCAGCAGCGCGTTTCAATCGGCCGCGCACTCATGAACGCTCCCGCGGTCATGCTGGCAGACGAGCCGACCGGTAACCTGGACTCACGCAACAGCCGCGAGATCATTGAGCTGCTCAAGCACTCCAATCAGAAATACGGACAGACGCTGATCGTGATTACCCACGATGAAAACATTGCCCTGCAGGCAGACCGCATCATTGCCATCGAGGATGGCAGGATCGTGCGCGACGAGGTGATACGAAAATGAGCATCTTCCAAAAAGTAACGCTGGCCACCTTAAAGAAAAATAAGGTGCGCACGGCCGTGACAATCATCGGTGTGCTGCTTGCCACCGCCATGATCTGCGCCGTGACCACCATCGCGTCCAGCGCGCTGAATTACACCAAGCAAAACTATGAATATATAGACGGCTCCTGGCACGGCAGCGTGCGGGACGCCGACAATGACACGCTTGACAAGCTGCAAGCATCCGACAAGATTGACGAGCTGGTTTACGGCCAAGGCATTGGATATGCCGAGACTGACTCAATCAATCCCGATAAGCCCTACCTTTATATCATGGGCGCAAGCGACGGCTTTGCGGACATGATGCCCGTGCATCTGACTGCCGGCAATTACCCCAAAAGCTCCGGTGAGCTGCTCTTGCCCGATCACCTGCTTGCAAACGGCGGTGCCGGATACAAGATCGGTGACGTGCTGACGCTTGCGATCGGTGAGCGCGCGGAGATCGGCTCGGGGCTTGGCCAGAACACCCCTTACATGGGCGAGGAGCTTGCCATCCGCGAGACGCGCACCTATACGGTAGTGGGCTTTTACGCCCGTCCGAGCTTTGAGGATCCCACAGCCCCCGGCTATACCGCCATTACCCTGGCAGAGAACGACGCAACGGTATGCGACGTTTACTTTACCATGAAAAACGCCAAGGATATTTCGTCCTTTGGCAAGGAGATGGAGCTTGAGGTAGTCAAGAACGCCGACGTACTGATGTTCTCGGGTGTCTCCGAGAGCAACGCGCTCTTTACCATCGCCTACGGGCTTGCCGCCCTGGTCATTGCACTGATCGTGCTCGGGGCTGTCGCACTGATCTACAATTCCTTCTCGATCTCGGTATCCGAGAGAACCAAGCAATTCGGTCTGCTCTCCTCGGTGGGTGCGACCCGCCGACAGCTGCGCCACATGGTGGGATTTGAAGCCCTGGCAATCAGTGCCATCGGCATCCCGCTCGGTATTCTTACGGGCGTGGGAGGCATTGGTATCGTGCTTGCGTTGTTTGGGGATAAGTTTACTGCCTTTACAAGCCTGCCCTTGCCCATGCACCTGTCCGTCAGCCCCTGGGGAATTCTCGCAGCAGCAGCCATCGCGCTGATCACCGTGCTGATCTCGGCATGGATCCCCTCGATCCGCGCCATGCGCGTCTCGGCCGTAGAGGCCATTCGTCAGAATGCAGACATCAAGGCCAAGAGATCCCGCACAAGCAAGCTGACCTACAAGCTGTTCGGCCTGCCCGGCGTGCTGGCAAGCAAGCATGCAAAGCGCAATCGCAAAAAGTACCGTGCAACCGTGCTTTCCCTGTTTTTGAGCATCGTGCTCTTTATCTCTGCCTTCGCGCTTTCGGACTATCTGACCAAGACCGCCGAGAACACCTTTACCTCTGCGGGCTACGACATCTCTTACAGCGTCTACCCGACTGCAGACAGTAAGCTTGACGCAGACAGACTGCTCTCGCAGCTCAAAGGTGCGGATGCGATAGAGAAAGCAACCTATACCACCTATTTCAAGCAGGGCACCACGCTCCCCTCGGACGTGCTGAACGCCAAGTGGCGCGAGGACGCCGCAGGTGCGGTCTCTTACGTTGATGGACTTCCGCCGGACCAATCGCACACGTTTATCCACTATGCCTTTGTGGAGGACGGGACCTACCTTGCATATCTGGAAAAGCAAGGACTTGATCCGGACGTTTATATGAATACCGAGCATCCCGTAGCCGTCGCACTGGACGGAAACGTGATGTACAATCGCACCGAGGACAAATACGAAACGCTGAATGCACTGCGCCAAAATCCCGGCAAGATCAACGTCACGCTGGTCAACGATTATCAGGGCTACTATTTCGACAGCATCGCACAACAGAACGGTCAGACTGCATACAAATACGTTTCTTATTTCTCGGAAGAAGAGCTAATTATTGACGAAGAAGATGCCGCACAGGACAAAATGCTGACCGTGGGCACCGTGCTTTACGAAAAGCCCTACTTTGTTTATGAGGACACCTATCTTGTGCTGATGTACCCGCACAGCGCACTGCAAACGCTGTTTCCCGCAACCCCCGAGCTCTCTTCAACCGATTTTGTGTTCGTATCCGAGAACCACGTAAAGAGCTTTGATTCGCTTGGCAAGCTTCTGACCGACAACGGCCTTTCGACCGAAGAGCTTTACGACTACGCCGCTGCCGTGCAGCGCAACCGCGACATCGTGACCATTATCCGCATCTTTGCGTACAGCTTTATCGTACTGATCTCTCTGATCGCTGTAGCCAACGTGTTCAACACCATTACCACGAGCGTGCAGCTGCGCCGCAGAGAATTTGCAATGCTCAAATCGGTTGGTATGTCCAAGCGTGACTTTACGCGCATGACCTGCTTTGAGTGCCTCTTGTACGGTGCTAAGGCACTGCTTTGGGGCTTGCCCGTATCGATCCTGGTCACCTTTATCATCTACCTTGTCGTCTCCGAGGGCATGACCATCAGCTTTACCCTTCCCTGGGCCGCGATCGGCATTGCCGTGGCAAGCGTATTCTTGGTGGTGTTCGTGACCATGATGTACGCCATGCATAAGGTGCACAAGGACAATCCCATCGACGCACTCAAGAACGACAATCTGTAACCTTCGGAAAACCGCTCGCAAGAGCGGTTTTCTTGTTTATGCCCCTCCTGCTTTCATGCTCTCCCCTACAACAATCCTTGTCTTGACAAGAAAAGGAAATCCGGATATAATATAAGCAAGAACCCGAAAGGAGGTACTCTTATGAAACGTTTGGCGCAAAGCATCCATATCCTTTGTCTTGCCCTTGCTCTTTTGCTGTGCCTTCCGCTGCTGACTGCATGCAACGATACGGATGAGCCGGCTGTGAGCACCGATGAGATCACACAGGCTCCGACCCAGGAGATCACAACCGAAGAAGAATCCGAAGAGATCACAACCGAGGAGATCACCACGGAAGAAATCACAACCGAGGAAGTCACGACCGAGGAGGTTATCCCCGAGCCTCTGCTTCTGACCTCACTTTCCTTCTCTGAGATCCCCCCAGACACGGACCTTTCCAAATATTTCATCCAGCCCTATCAGTGTACCGTTTCCTTGACCCGGACAGAGAATGACGGGCAGATACTGGCACTGACCACCGCGTCGATCTCCGCACCTAACTCCAGCGACCCTTACGTGTATTTCAAGCATGCTCAGCTGGCCAAGGCCCTGGGCTTTGAATCGGTGGATACGCGCGAGTACCCTTACCTTGTGCTGCGCGTGCGCGGTGAAGGATTGACAGGCGGCATTTTCTCGTTCTACGGCTATTCCACCAAGACCCCCTCGGGCACGGGTGTGACAGGCCAGGTGGATTATCGCCTGCAGAAAACCGAGGACTGGCAATACCTTTGGATCGACCTTTCGAAATACGACAAGAATCTTCCTCTGCTCCGCTTTGACATGGAAAACATGGCAGCGGCTGCCGGTGAGGTGCTGTATATCAGCGATATGACCTTCTTTGCAGATAAGGAAGAATCCCTTGCCTACATGCCTCCCAAGACCTACCCCATCACCGAACAGACGGCCGAGAATTACGTGGCCAAGATCATGTCCTTCAACGTACAGGTGGAAAGCGGCTCTCAGGTGCGCGCCGACATTCGCGCCGATATGCTGCGCGATCTGATCGACGAGTACGTACCCGATTCGATCGGTCTGCAAGAGGTCACTCCGCTCTGGGATGGCATGATGAAAAACTTTGTATTTAACAAAAGCTACGCCTGCGTAGGCGAACAGAGAGCACCCGGCCAAGAGGCTGTGCTCATTTACTACCGCACCGACAAATACGAGCTTGTGGACAGCGGTACCTTCTGGCTTTCCGACACGCCCGACGTACCCGGCTCAAAATTTGAGGCCAGCCAGTATATCCGCATCTGCACCTGGGCGCACCTGCGTGACCGCGCCACGGGCACGGAATACGTGCACCTCAACACACACTTAGACAACCTTGGCGGCAGCGACGGCAGATCGCTTCGCAAAAAGCAATTCACGGTCATTCTCAATTTCATGGAACGCTTCGGAGATATTCCAATGGTCGTCACGGGCGACTTCAATCAGGCAGCCGTCAACTCCGAAAACAAGCAGTATTCGGTATACAAGACTATCGTGGGCGTCAAGTCCTACAGAACGCTGGAGGACGGCACTGAGCTGTTTTCTCCCCTCTCCAATGCGCGCTACGAAGCACCCGATAACATGCCGGAGGGCTTCTGCGCAAGCATGGTAGCCTCGCACGACCCGAACGGCAGCAAATACAATCCTGCCAAGGAGCCCATTGATTACGTGCTCTATTCCCGCGATTCGCTCACAGCGCTTTCCTACAAGCTGCTTTTGTTCGATCGCTGCGGCATGTATCTCTCGGATCACCTGCCCGTGGTATGTGACATCAGATTTACTCCCGCGCAGTAAATTTGACGTCATGCAGAAAAGCAAAATTTTTGATAGAAAAACCGCCCAATCGGGCGGTTTTTCTTAATTTGTTCATAAAACAGATTGAAATTACGCAAATTTTCATGCTATAATGAAAGAAATCAAACGAAAAAGGACACAGTCATGCAAAACGATAAGGAATTCTTGGGCACTGCCCCCGTGGGCAAGCTGCTCTTTCGGCTGGCTCTGCCCACTGTGGTGGCACAGCTGGTCAATATGCTGTATAATATCGTGGACCGCATCTATATCGGTCACATTGAAGGGTACGGTGACCTTGCCTTGACCGGTGTGGGCGTGTGCATGCCGCTGATCATGATCGTCTCGGCCTTTGCCGCACTGGTTGGCTCAGGCGGTGCACCGCGCGCCTCGATTTCCATGGGGAAAAAGGACTACGAGAGTGCCGAGCGGATCCTTGGCGGCTGCTTTGGCCTGCAGCTGATCATATCCGTCCTGCTGACCGTGGCTCTGCTGATCTGGAACAAGCCCCTGCTGCTTGCCTTCGGTGCGAGCGAAAACACCATCCAATATGCCACCGAATACATGAGCATTTACGCGCTTGGCACCATCTTCGTGCAGCTGACGCTGGGTCTCAATGCCTTTATCTCGGCACAGGGCTTTTCCAAATTCTCCATGCTTTCGGTCGTCATCGGTGCGGCCTGCAACATCGTGCTCGACCCCATTTTTATTTACGGCTTTGACATGGGCGTCAAGGGTGCGGCCATTGCCACCATCCTCTCGCAGGCGGCCTCAACGCTCTGGATCATTCTGTTCCTTTGCGGTAAGAAAACGCTGCTGCACCTGCGCCCGAAATACATGCTGCCCGTACCGCGCGTGGTGCTTCCCTGCATTGCCCTCGGCTCAGCCACCTTTATCATGCAAGCAAGCGAGAGCGTGATCTCGGTCTGCTTCAATTCCTCCCTGCTTAACTACGGCGGTGACGTGGCTGTGGGCGCGATGACCATACTGACAAGCGTCATGCAATTTGCCATGCTGCCCATGCAGGGCGTAGCCCAGGGTGCACAGCCCATCCTTTCCTACAACTTTGGCGCACGGCGCGCCGACCGCGTCAAAAAAACCTACAAGCTCTTACTTGTGACCTGCCTTTGCTATTCGGTGACCATCTGGACACTCGTCATGCTGTTCCCGCAGGTATTCGTGGGCATTTTTACAAATAAGCCCGAGCTTGCTGCCTTTGCCACACAGGCTTTGCGCGTCTATTATGCGGGCATGCTGCTGTTCGGCATTCAGATCGCTTGCCAGATGACCTTCGTTTCTCTTGGCAACACGCCCTCGTCGGTCATCGTGGCGGTCATGCGTAAATTCGTGCTGCTGCTCCCCTTGATCTACATCGTGCCGCATCTTGTACCGGGCAACCCCACCATGGGCGTCTATCTTGCCGAGCCGATAAAGAGGCACCAGCTCAAGAAGCACCATGGGA
>JAFQUG010000095.1 GCA_017408625.1 Clostridia bacterium
CCTTGCCCGAAATGGCGGTGATGCCCTCGGTGTGGATATCGGCGGGGGCGATCAGCTTGCCAAAGCAAAGACCGCACAGAATGGCGACCTTGCGTGCAGCGTCAAGACCTTCCACGTCGGCCGCGGGGTTTGCCTCTGCGTATCCCAGTCTTTGCGCTGCTCTGAGCGCGTCGTCAAAGCTGGTGCCGGATTCCTTCATGCTTGTCAGGATATAGTTTGTCGTGCCGTTGAGAATGCCGTTGACCTCGCCGATGCGGTTGGATGCAAGGTCCACGTAGATCGAGCGCAGCACGGGAATACCGCCGCCCACGCTTGCTTCAAACAGGTACGACACGCCGTTTTGCTCGGCCAAAGCTAAAAGCTCTGCGCCAAAGTTTGCAACAACTTCCTTGTTGGAGGTGACCACGCTCTTGCCCGCCTCTAAGCATGCCTTGGTAAACTCGTAAGCGGGGTGCGAACCGCCCATCATCTCCGCAACCAAAGAGACCTCGGGGTCGTTTACAATGATATTGAAATCATGCACGACGCTCCCAGCAAATGGGCTGTCCGGGAAATCGCGCAGATCGAGAATGTATTTGATCTCAACGTCACTGCCGCATGCGGCACGGATCAGATCTTTGTTTTGTGTCAGTACCTCGGCACAGCCGCTGCCGACTACGCCAAAGCCGAGAATTGCTACAGAAATCATGGGAAAATACCTCCGGGAATCATGCGAATAATATATCATTTTATACTATACCACATTTTTTTGAAAATTGCAAGAAATGGAGTTGATAATTTACAAATTATGTGATATAATTCTGATACGACATCCGCGACGGAAGGAGAAATAGGAATGGCTTCACCGATCGGTGATATGAAAAACGTCAAGATTTTCGTGCTGTATCTGATGGAGAACATCGGATATCCCATGAGCTTTGTGACCATCAACGACGTGACACTGCAGAACGATTACGTCATGTACCTCGATTTTGCAGAAGCGTTTTACGATATGCTGGATAACGAACTGATCGACTGAGTCGGACAGAACGAGGCAGGGGACGACTTGTACGCGGTGACCTTCAAGGGCAGATGCGTGGCCGAAGAGCTCAAGAGTGACCTTTTGCCCAGCATTCTGGATCAGAGTTTGCGTTGTGCTTTGCGCTATCTGGATTTTCAGAAGAGAGGCGTGCGCATCTCCACCAATATCACTGCACGTCCCGATAAGATGTACGACCTGGAGTGCAGAATGTACGAAAAGGAAGAGGTCATCATGTCGGTCATGCTGACTGTGGACAGCAGACTGCGCGCCGAGAGAATGGCGGACAACTTCCGTGAAAACCCCGAAAATATTTACAAAGGTGTGACCGCGCTGGTCGCAGGCAACGTAAATTACCTTTTTTCATAAGGGTTTTGGCAGATTTTCGCGCTTTAGTTAACGTGAATAAATTGTAAATTGTTACAAAGTTTTGACTGAAAAATAACAAAAGTCACAAAAAAGCTCCCGTGAGCATTGCACAATGCTCAAACGGGGGCTTTTTGTGTTGTGCAAAATTGACAAAATTGATTGGGATTTTTTTCGTTGATGTGATAATTCGACAAAAATATCTCTTGACAAAGGGTGTTTTCGTGGTATAATGGTATAAATGGCACTCTATCAATGGCGGTGAAAACATGAGCAACTCCAACACGAAATTACAGCAAAATGCAGATCTTGCAGATCTGCTGTGCGCTGCGCGTGCAGGAGATCAGACGGCCTATGTGATTCTGCTTGAAAGATATGCACCCATGCTGCATTCCATGGCTGCCAAGTATGCTTCGCCCGAGATGAGCGAGGCGGATCTTGAAGATCTGCGTCAGGAGGCGAGCGTGGTGTTCTGCAGTGCTGTGCAGACCTATGATCCCTCGCGCGAGGGTGTTGAGTTTGGTCTGTACGCAAAAATCTGCGTTGGGCACGGTCTTGCATCTGCTATGCGCGTATTCCGCAGGCAACGTCATCGGGGTGTGCTTTCCTTGGAAGGGGAGGGCTTGATTGAGCAAAATCCCGAGCTGCTTGGCTGCGAGGATTCTGTCACGGATGCCTTGATCGATAAGGAACGCATGGAGGCGTTGCAGCTGATCATTGCGCGCAATCTTTCGTCTTACGAAAGTCGCGTGTGGTGGCTGTACGTTTCGGGAGCTACCACGGCGCATATTGCGCAAATGCTGGGAAAGGATGAGAAATCCATTTCCAACGCCATCTACCGCATCAGAAAAAAGCTGCGGTTGGTGCTCGGACAAGGGGACAACCCGTAAGGGTCTACCATAAATAATTAATCACAACAAGTGAGGGAAAAACAAATGTACGAAGATGAAGTAAAAGTCGTTGGCGAAGAAGAGTTTGTTGACGAAACACTGGTTTGCAAGGAATGCGGCAACGAATTCGTATTCACCGCTGGTGAGCAGCAGTTCTACAAGGAAAAAGGCTTTTTGAACAAGCCCAAGAGCTGCAAGGCATGCCGCGACGCTAAGAAGAACGCAGGCAAGCCCGAGCGTCAGTATTTCATCGCTGTTTGCGCAGAGTGCGGCGGTGAGGCTAAGCTCAACTTCCAGCCTTCTAACGACAGACCTGTTTACTGCAGCGCATGCTTCGAGGCAAGAAGAGCTAAGTAATTTTACTCTTTGCGCGTATCATTTATTAAACAGGGAACATAATGTCTTCGTTTATATCTGATATCAATAGCTGACCGGTCAAGTAAAGCGGACGGGGGATCCATTATCAAGGATCCCCCGTCCGCTTATTTTTGCCTTTGAAAAATCACCGATTACTGCGTTGCTCCTCGCACGCGGCTCGACGATCGTAAGATCGCCTTCGCCCGGTGTTCTGCGGTGCGCCTGGTAATAGGCGATTTTTCTGCGGCAATTTGAAGTTGGAGTTCGTTTTTTTGCCTTTGAAAAATCACCGATTACTGCTGTCCAATACCAAAACATAAAGCCCCCATCTCCACGGACAAGATACGCTTCACTCGTATCAAACCCGCGGGTAGAGGGCTTTTCGTATTTGATTGGATTTATTCGTCCACCCGTTTGATGTTCGCGCCCAGCGCAGCGAGCTTGCCGACGATGTTGTCGTAGCCGCGCTCAATCAGCGAGATCTTGGAGATCTGAGAGGTGCCGTGTGCGCGAAGTGCCAGAATGATCATGGCTGCGCCCGCGCGAAGGTCGGTAGATACCACGGGTGCACCGGACAGCTTCTGGCTGCCTGTAAAGGATGCGGTTCTGTCGGACAGGGAAATATTAGTTCCCATTTTTTGGAATTCGTTGATGTATCTGAAGCGGTTATCCCAAACCAGCTCGCTCATACGGCTGACGCCGTCTGCAACGCACATCAGTGCGCTGATTTGAGGATGCATGTCGGTGGGAAAGCCGGGGTAGGGCTGCGTGACGACGTCGGTTGCGATCAGCTTGCCCGTGCTATGTACCGTGATGGTATCGATCCCGATATCCAGCTTGACGCCCATTCTCGAGAGAACCGAGCAGACAGATTCCATATGCTTGGGAATGACGTTATGCACGCAAACGTCGCCGCCAGCGATTGCTGCAGCTGCCATGTAGGTGCCTGCCTCGATCATGTCCGGAATGACGGTGTGGTTGCAGCCGTGCAGAGACTTGACGCCGCGTACCTTGATGCTGGGCGTGCCTGCGCCGCTGATGTCCGCGCCGCATGCGTTGAGGAAGTTGGCCATATCAACGATGTGAGGCTCCTGTGCTGCGCCCTCAATGGTGGTTACGCCATCGGCAAATACGGATGCCAGAATGCAGTTAACGGTTGCGCCGACGGAGGGGAGACGGAAGTAGATCGCGTTGCCGTGCAGACCCATGGGGGAGACGGCGTTGATGTATCCGCTTTCCACCGAGATCTGTGCGCCCAGTGCTTCAAAGCCCATCAGGTGCAGATCAAGAGGGCGGACGCCGAAATCGCAGCCGCCGGGGTAGCCTACGTGCGCTGTGCCGAAGCGGCCGATCTCCGCACCGATGATGTATGCCGATCCCCTGATCTTGCAAACCAGATCGTAGGGGGAGCAGCCGGGCTTGACGTTTGCGGTGTTGATACGGATACGGCACTTGTCAAGATATTCTACTTCTGCACCCATTCCTGAAATGATGTCCAGAAGCATAGCGATGTCACTGACGGCAGGCACGTTGTCGATAATACAGGTATCCCCGCAAAGCAGTGTTGCCGCAATGATGGGAAGAGCAGCATTTTTCATGCCGTCAATATACACGTCGCCGTTGAGAGGAAGCCCGCCGTTGATGATGATCTTTTCCATAGTAATCTCCAAAAATGCCCGGAATTTTGTGGTGCCTTGTGCCGTCATACCGCGGTCGAAAAAATGGGGTTTCGGTCGCAATCTGTCACTCGTGTGAGCGTGCATTTATTATAGCATATTATATATTATAAGTAAATATATTTTTCGAAATGTTCACAATATATTTACAAACAAATTCCATACAAAAATCATAATATGTCATAATATGTCGTAGTAAAGCAGTCGAACAATAGTTCTATTCTCTCTTTGACATTATCGAGATAAGTGACAAATATAATGAAAAAGATAAGAATATGTCGCAATATAGAACAAATAGTAAATATATCGTTCATAATATATGTCGTACTACGACAAATCACAATGTACTGCGACATAGTACGACCGAAAATAAGCGCAAAAAAAGCCCCCGAAACAGGGGCAATTTGGCCTTTGGTCAACTGCGGTCACAAAAGCAAAAAACACCCTCAAGACCACTATATGCGGCCTTGAGGGCGTGTGTTCATTGCTCTTGTGAAATCATGCCGAGACTCTTATAATACGCTACCGTCAGATCCACCACCATGCCGTAGCTGGCAGTGCCTTCGGTGCCTTGGAACTTGAGGAAGGTGTCGTTGACTGCGCCCGAAACCGAGCTTGCGGGACTGTTCTGATACTTGGAAAAGAAGTTATTGTAGGCAATCATTTCGCGTCGGACGTCCATGTCCAGCGTGTCTCTGACCTCTTTGTAAAGATCGGGGTTGGCGCGATAGAGCGCATTGGCAACGTATTCATACATGTTCAGATACGCGCAGTATCGGATATAGTCGTCATCCGATTCCATGCATACAAGGAAGGCGATCATGTTTGCCTCGTCCTCCTTGGCAATGCCTCGCTGGTGCGCCAGCTCGTGCGCTGCGGTATAGGGAATGGTGTAATCGGGGAACGCGATATCAATATTGGCCTCTCCCGTAAAGTAAGAGTAAACGCCTGTGATATGCGTGTAGTTCATCAGCTCGCTGAGCATGACCGGCTTGAGCCTTGAGGAATAGTGATCGATAAAGTCGTGCTTTGCGCAGAAGGTGTCATAGGCGGCAAGCAGCTTGTCATTCATCTCCGAGAGCGTGTAGGGCATCACCGAAAAATCAGCTGTGTCATAGCCGACGTTTTCTTTTTCCTCGTTGACGCGCTTTGCCAGTATCATAGCAGTCTCGTAAAGCTCCTCGGCGCTGACGTCCTCTTGCTGCATGCCAAGCTTTTGGTCAAGCGGCTTGCCGTGATATCCCGTGGCAAAGGTAAAGACGAACATGGAAAGCAGCAGGCTGACCACCGAGAGCAAAATGCCCACGAAGCTCCAGGTGCTGCGCCAGGTGTCGCAGCGGTATTTGGCCGCATACCATACGACAAGACCGAATGCGACGGGTAAGAGAAGCAGACAAGCCTCGCCAAGTGAGAATGGAATTGGATTGGTCAGCGCGGCCAGCACGCGGCGGAACAGCTCGCTGATGTTTTGATTGAAGAAATCGGCAAAGTCGGGCCACAGCCGTGCCGTGACGTAAATGATCAGAGCCAGTGCGCCCATGCCAAAGAACACGTAACTGACGATAGGTAAACGCTCGTGGCGCGGCTCGACTGCCCGCCACTGTGCCTTTTCTTCGGGAGAAAGGGCGGCATACTCCTTAGCGGAAATGACCGAAGGAGCGAGCTCGGTTTTTTGTTTGTTTTTCATGAGTACCTCGGAAAATATTGTTTGATCAAGCCCAGCATATCCTCGGGCAGAGGGGCTGATTGCAGCATGCGCTTGTCCGAAAAGGGAAGTGGGAATTCCAGGCTTTGCGCGTGCAGCGCGTGGCGGTCGATGCGCTCGTCGGGTGTGCCGTAAAGATCGTCGCCAAGCAAAGGGTGTCCTATGTAAGCAAAGTGTACACGGATCTGGTGTGTGCGCCCGGTTCGCGGAAAGACGCGGATCAGGGAAAGACCGTCTTTCGCATCCAGCACCTCGTAATCGGTGATTGAGACCTCGCTCGGATCGGTTGAATCGGGGCAAGTGGTGCGCATGATCACGCTTTCGGCCTGTCTGCGAATGCCGCAATCGATGGTGTGAACAAGGCCGTCTACGGGCAGCTCTCCCACAGCAATGGCAAGGTAGGTCTTGTGCACCTCGCCCGTCTTGATGGCCTCTGTCAGCTTACCGGACGCCACCTTATCCTTGGCGGCAAGCACCACGCCGGATGTGTTGCGATCAAGCCTGCCCATGGGGCGGAACACAAAGGGAACACCCGCTTTGGCATAGCGGAACGCAAGCGCATTGGCAAGCGTGTCGTCGTGATGATTGTGAGAGGGGTGCGTGGGCATGTGCGGCGGCTTATTCATGACGATGATGTGCGCGTCCTCGTAAAGCACATCCAAGGGAATATCCGTGGGAGGGACGTTGTGTGAGGCACGATCGGGTGTGTCGTCGATGGCAAGACCCAGCACGTCGCCCTCATTCAAGATGCGGCGCACCGTGACGTGCTCTCCGTTGACCGTAATGCCGTTTTCGGTCTGCTTGAGCACGGTCAGCATGCGGGAGGAGATGGAAAGGGTATGCTGAATATAAGAGCGCACGGTTCTGCCGTGATGTTCGGCATCGATCACGAAATCCATAGATCATCCTCCTTACAAATCTTGCAAGCGAAAGCTCGCCGAAAGATGCGAAAATGCATCGTCGTCGGGCAATTCGGTTCGATTCCCGTTCGGC
>JAFQUG010000096.1 GCA_017408625.1 Clostridia bacterium
CAAGGAAGCAACCATGCGTTGCTGTGTCTACAAGGAGCGCGCGATCCTCGGAGAGCGCGTAAAGCTTGCGATGGGTGGAGATAAAAACAACCCTAATGTTATCGAGGTCATTGAGATTGCTTGCGACGAGTGTCCGGTTGGTGGCTTTGAGGTCACCAATGCCTGCCGAGGTTGCCTTGCTCACCGTTGTGAGGATGTTTGTAAGTTTGGCGCAATCTCCTTTGACAACAATCACGTAGCCCATATAGACAAAAGCAAATGCAAGGAGTGCGGTGCTTGCGCCAAGGTTTGTCCCTATACCGCTATGGGCAGCCGCAAGCGTCCTTGTCAGAACGCTTGTAAGGTAAAGGCTATCTCTATGAACGAGGAAAAGGCAGCTAAGATCGATAATTCCAAGTGTATTCAGTGTGGCGCATGCGTATATCAGTGTCCCTTCGGGGCGATCATGGATAAGTCCTACATGGTCAACGCCATCGATATTCTCAAAAAGAGCGAGAGAAACACAGGGGGAGGAAATTACAAGGTTTACGCCATTGTTGCGCCTTCGATTTCGAGCCAATTCTCCTATGCGAAGCTTGGCCAGGTCGTAACAGGTCTGAAAAAGCTTGGTTTCCACGACGTCATCGAGGCAGCGCTGGGCGCGGATATGGTGGCTATGGCAGAAGCTAAGGAGCTTTCCGAAAAGGGACTATTGACAAGCTCCTGCTGTCCCGCATTCGTACAGTATATCAAATCGCAGTTTCCGAATCTCGTTGAGCATATTTCTCACAATATGTCGCCGATGGCGGTGCTTGCGAAGTACATCAAGCAAACCACACTCAATGCAAAGGTGATCTTTATAGGCCCCTGTACCGCAAAAAAGGCAGAGGCACAGTTGGAAGAGGTCAAGCAATACGTGGATTGCGTACTTACCTTTGAAGAGCTTCAGGCACTCTTTGACAGCCGAGATTTCGATCTTTCTTCCTTTGAAGAGGGCGTTCTGGATAATGCCTCCTATTTCGGCCGTATCTTTGCGCGCAGCGGAGGTCTGACCGATGCGGCAGCGCAGGCCATGAAGGAGCAGGGCATTGACTTTGAGATCAAGCCTGTGGTTTGCGACGGCATTGAAGCTTGCCGTATGGCACTTCTCAAGCTCAACAAGGGTGTTCTTGACGGAAACTTTATCGAAGGTATGGCTTGCATTGGCGGTTGCATCGGCGGTGCAGGATGCCTTACCCACGGTGAAAAGAACAAATCCGAGGTTGATAAATACGGCCGCGAGGCACTTGAAAAGACCATCGGAGATGCGATATCGTTGCTACAGTAAAACAAATTCTAAAGCCTTGATATCGAGCGACACGTGACGACTATGCGACGCGAGAGGGCACAGATTAGCACGACAAAGTAGGCACCCAACAGGGTGCCTTTTTGCTTGCTTTCGAAGCGAGATTTTGAATTGCCACCACGACCTCCGAAGGCGCGAGTGTATCGAGCGACGCGCGGCGACTATGCGACGGTGGCAGCACGAGCGATAACCCGGTGGTTGTGACAACCAAACCGATTTAGCCCCACGAGCAGACAGCATCGGTATTTGATTTTTCTGTTCAAGGTCTTCACAGACTTGACTTCCATTCTGTTCCGTGCTAAAATAAATACGGAAACATTTGACATTTGAGGAGGAACTTTTTATGCAAACAATTGTCATTACAGGCTCGGGCAGGGGGCTTGGCTATGAGCTGGCAATCCGCTTCCGCAAGGCGGATTTCAACGTGGTGCTCAACGACATCAATGCTGCGCTGCTTGAAAGCGCGAAGGCTAATCTGGAACAGGTTAAAGGCGCAGGCAAGGTGTACGCTTGTGCGGGCGACGTTTCAAGCCTTGCGAGTATGCAAGCCTTGGTGGCCTTTGCCGTTGAAAATTGCGGCAGCATTGACATTTGGGTCAACAACGCAGGCATCAATCAGCCCATGAAGGCACTTTGGGAGCTTTCCGAGACCGAGATCAGACTGGTGCTGGATGTCGACCTCAAGGGCGCGGTGTATGGCTCCAAGGCTGCGATGGAGCAGATGATCGGGCAGGGGCACGGTGCGATCTACAATCTGGAGGGCTACGGCAGCAATGACGCTATGATGCTGGGACTGAATATGTACGGCACAAGCAAGCGCGCTGTGACGCATTTTACACAGGCACTGGCCAAGGAGAGCGAGGAGAGAAAGACGGGCGTGATCGTGGGCAGACTCAGCCCCGGTATCATGATCACCGATTTCACCACGGGTGCTTTGGGCGGGAAGGAGAAGATCGACCTTCCCGAGAAGACCAAGAAGGTTTACAACATTCTTGGCGACTACCCCGATGTGGTGGCCGATTTCTTGGTTGCACAGATGCTGAAAAACACCAAGAACAACGCGCACATTGAGTGGCTGACCAACGGCAAGGCGGCTTGGAGATTCATGACCGCGGCATTCAATAAGCGCGATTTCTTTGCATAAGAAAGGATTGTTATGACAGAACTATCGGTACTGGAGGGCATTCGCCGGGAAATGAGCACCATGCAAGGTCATCTTGGGTTTTACTACAAAAATCTTGTCACCGGTTTTGAATACGGTATTGGGGAAGAGGAGATCTACGGTGCTGCCAGCGTGATCAAGTTTCCGCTGTTTTTGCATATTTTGGCCGAATGTGAGCGTGGAGATCTGTCGCTTGACGATCGTATTGTGACCGAGGACAGCGACAAGGTGCCAAGCTGCGGTGCTTTGAACATGTTTACGGGTAGCATTGAGACCGATATCCGCACCGTGTGCAGGCTGATGATCTGCCTTTCCGACAACACCGCCACAAACCGCCTCATCCGCCTTTGCGGCTTTGAGGCCATCGAGCGGGGCTTTGCCGAAATGGGATTGGAAAAGACGCGCATTCGCAGAAAGCTGTTTGACCGTGAGGCGTCTGCCAAGGGTGTGCAGAATTCCATCAGCCCCCGTGAGCTTGGGCTTTTGCTGGAGCGGCTGTATCGCGGGGAATTTATCAGCCGCGAGGTCAGCGACTATGCAATCGAGGTGCTCTCGGAGCAGCAGATCATGCACAAGCTTGGCGGCAAGCTGGGCGAGAATATCAAAATCGCGCACAAAACGGGCGAGGACGATGGGCTCAGCAATGATATTGGCATCGTGTACGCGGATCAGCCGTTCGTCATCTGCTTTACCGGGCATGATACAGACGTCTACCCCTGGGAGGATCTGATGCGCAGGGGGGCGTATGACCTTTACTTTGCCAATGCGTCACCGGAGAAATGACGCGCAAAACCTGCAAGAAAAATTAGAAGAAATTCAAAAAATGTCAGACTTTTTTGCAAAAAAAGCGTCAGTATAGGTGAAAGACAATTTGCGTCGGGAGGTTTTTATGCGTCATTTAACCGTGAAAAGAAATAAGACGTTTGTAGGCTGTGCGTGTAAGCTCAAGGTCTACGTAGAGGATGCAGCGTCTGCAGAAATCCAAATCAACGACGTTGGCTGTCGCAAGCTGGGCGAGTTGAAAAACGGGGAGGAAAAGACCTTTGAGATCTCCGAGGATTCGGCCAAGGTTTACGTCATTGCCGATCAGTTGAGTAAAAGCTATTGTAACGAGTATTATCAGCTGCCTGCAGGGCAAGAGGATATTGCACTGGCAGGGCAATGCAAGTTCAATCCCGCAACGGGCAATGCATTCCGCTTTGAAGGAAACAACAGCGCAGAGGTGCTTGCCAACCGCAAGAAAAGCACGGCCAAGGGGGCTGTCGTTTTATCGATTTCCTTGCTGCTCGGGCTGATCTGCGGCACTGTGTTGGGTATGGCATTGTTTGCAGGTCCGTTTTTTCTTCGGGATAAGGAGTTTTCTGCCGAGGGTATGAGCATCACGCTGACCAATGAATTCCGAAGGACCGAGTATGAGGGATACGTGGCAGCGTATCACTCCCGTGAGATCTTTGTTGCCGTGTTCAAGGAACCCTTTGACTCGGCAAGTGTCTTGGAAAACTATTCTGTTGAGCAGTATCTGCAGGAAATGATCGAGTATAATGCTGATAAGTTGGGTCCTGTCTCTGTGACAGAAGCGGATGGACTTACGGGATTTGTGAGCAAGGGGGATGACCCCGATACGGGAAAACCGTGTCACTATTATTACTACTGCTATAAATCCGAGGATGCGTTTTGGCTGATCCAGTTTGCCGTGCATGAGGAGAACGTAGAAAAATATGAGCAGGACCTCATCGATTGGGCAAAATCGGTGGAGTTTGAAAATTGACCCAAACAAAAAAACAGCCCGATGGGGCTGATGAATTAGCGGGAAATACGCACAAAACAATGACCGTATCACTTGGATACGGTCATTGTTTTTTATGAAAAGCCTTGTTCCCCCCATAGATTTGCATTTGCAGGGGACGGCGCCCTCGACGTCCCGCCCTACATAAACAAATCTTTTCGCAATGCAATAAGTTCTGTGTGCCTGCCCGGGACGTCGAGGGCTGTATAGTGCAGTATGATAGTATACAGGTAGTGCAAGATGATTGTATACAGTTTTTGTGATATAATGAAGGCATAAAAGAACCCCAAAAGGAGGATTCTAAGATGCCTTGGAAGGACAAAACTGTGGAAGAATTAAGAAA
>JAFQUG010000097.1 GCA_017408625.1 Clostridia bacterium
AGAAGCGGTACATGGTGGGGGGAGCGCAGAAGGTGGTGATGCCGTACTTGGCAAACATGGGCAGAATATCCTCGGAGCGGAATCGGTCAAAGTCATAGGTGAAGGTTGCCGCCTCGCACAGCCACTGGCCGTACAGCTTGCCCCAGAGTGCCTTGCCCCAGCCGGTATCCGAAATGGTGAAGTGCAGGCCGCCGGGCTTGACGTTATGCCAATGCTTTGCGGTGGGGTAGTGGCCCAGCGCGTACTTATAGGAATGGGTTGCGATACGGGGGTATCCGGTCGTGCCCGAGGTAAACAGCATCAGCATGGGATCGTTGCCGCAGGGGGAGTCCTCGGTGCGGAAGTAGTGCGTGCTGAATCGTTCCATCTCAACGTTGTAATCGTGCCAGCCGGGCTTTTTGCCGCCCACCAAGATCTTGCACATATCCGGGAATTCCGCAGCCGCCTTTTCGGCCTCGTCGGAAACCGCACCGTCCGCAGTGCACACAATAGCCTTGACACCCGCTGCCTTGTATCTGTAAGCGAAGTCGTGCTCGACCAGCTGATTGGTAGCGGGAATAGCCACCGCGCCGATCTTGTGCAGTGCCAGCATGCAGAACCAGAACTGATAATGACGCTTGAGCACCAGCATGACCGTGTCGCCTCTCTTAATGCCCAAGGACTCAAAATAGTTGGCAGTCTTGGCCGAATACTTCTTCATATCACTGAAGGTGAACTTGCGGTCGGTCTTGTCGTTTGCCACCCACATCATAGCCAGCTTGTCGGGTGACTTTTGAGCAATGGCGTCCACGCAGTCAAAGGCAAAGTTGAATTTATCCTCATTCTTGAACTTGATACCGTTGAACACGCCGTTCTCGTCGTAGTAGGATTCAACGAAGTTATCCGCAACGGTGACGGTATCAGTCTCTGCGACGGGTGTCTTGGGAGCGACAAAGGGCGTTTCGGGATACTCCTCGCTGACAAGGCCGTCCTGCGGATTGAGTACCACTGCATGGAACTCACAGCCGCCCTCGCTGACTGCGATCATACCGTGGGGGATCAGGCTGTTATAGAAAATGGAGTCGCCTTCGTATAAGACGTCCACGTGGTTGCCTACCTGCACCTTCAGAGCGCCCTTGACAATGACGTCGAACTCCTGGCCATTGTGCGAGCTGAGCTTGATGGGCGCGTTCTGCTCCTCGGGAATGTAGGGGAACTTGACAAGGAAGGGCTCTGCGAGCTTATCCTTGAACTTGGGGGCCAAGTTGTTGTACTCAACGCCGTGCTGCTTCAAAATCTTCAGACCGTCGCCGCGTCTGGTAATGGCGAAGGAGGTCAGCGTGGTGCTTCGACCCTCCAGAAGGTCGACCACCTCGACGTCGCACGCCTTGGCACACTTGTAAATAAAGGTAAAGCTGAAGTCTGTCTCGCCCTGCTCAAGCAGCAGATAGTCCTCGACCGAAACACCGGTCAGCTTTGCCAGCTCTGCGGGGGAATAGCCCTTTGCTTCTCGCAGGTCCTTGATTCTCCCTGCGACTTCCTTCAAACTGTAATCCATGTTGTAATCTCCTTTCAATCCCGAAGCAGCGATCTGCCTCGGATGGTCTGACAAAAAAACAAAAACCCGCCTCAAAAGAAATCCTTTGAGACGAGCAAAAACTCGCGGTACCACTCAAATTACACCCATAGGGGGTGTCACTCTGCGGGGCGCATGACCCCTGTGCACACTAACGCGGTGCCGCATCGGGTCGTCCTACCTATCGAACGACCGGCTCGAAAGTGATGGGGAAACGGTCTGTCTTGCCGCGGCTCTCACCAAACGCCGCTTCTCTGTGCCAATCCCTGACTGTCCCGTCTTTGTCATAGCCTTTGAAAATTTGACCCCATTATAGCAAACCAAAAACCGCTTGTCAAGTACTTTGCACAAAAAAATCGTCATTTTTTTCACAAAACGTACAAAAGCACACTCAACGCGTGCAGAGTACTGCCGGCCAGCACCAACAAGTGAAAGACCGAATGCATATAAGCAAAGAAATGTCCCAGTCCGAACAGGACCACGCCCAGCGTGTAGGCCACGCCGCCCGCAAGCAGCAGGGCGATGCCGCCGGGCTCGACGGCCGCGCGCAGCACGTCAAACGAAAAGGCAACGCACCAGCCAAGCCCGAGGTATAGCAGCATGGAAACGGCGCGAAAGCGGTGCATATCCAGTGCGCAGAGCGTCATTCCCACGGCTGCCAAGCCCCAGACAAACGTAAAATACCCCCACCCGAGCCCGGGATCGACCTCGCGGATGGCACACAGGCAATAGGGCGTGTACGTACCCGCGATCAACAGATAAATGGCGCAGTGATCCAGCACGCGGAACACCCGCTTGGCGACCGTGCGCGGCGAGAGCCCGTGGTAAATGCTGGAGACGGTGTAGAGTAAGATCATGCAAGCGCCGAACACAGCACCGCTGACAATGCCGTAAATATCTCCGCGCAACGCACATGATACCACGCAAAGAGCCAGCACCGCCACGCCCAAAGCGCCGCCGACGATGTGCGAGATCATATTGAAGCGTTCCTCGCCGCGCGTGTACGCGGGAACGGTGACCTTGTCAAACGCGGTATTTTTCATAAATCCCCCTTCAGCCCTTGACCCGGGGCAAGCAATTTGGTATAATAAAAAAGAATATGATTACATGGAGAGAATGGCAAATGATTACAGTTACGAATTTATCCTTTCAGTTTGGCGGACAGGTGCTGTTCAAGGACGTCAATCTGAAATTCACGCCCGGAAACTGCTATGGCGTCATTGGCGCAAACGGTGCGGGCAAGTCCACCTTCTTAAAGCTGCTTTGCGGCACGCTTGAGCCCACGCACGGCGAGATCAGCATCCCGGCCGACGCGCGCATGTCGGTGCTGGGCCAGGACCACTTTGCCTTTGACGAGTACACCGTGCTGGACACGGTCATCATGGGCAACCGCCGTCTGTACGACGTGTGGAAGGAAAAGGACGCCATCTATGAAAAAGAGGATTTCTCGGACGAGGACGGCGTGCGAGCCTCCGAGCTGGAAGCCGAGTATGCCGAGCTTGGCGGTTGGGAGAGCGAGTCGGATGCCTCCAAGCTGCTCCAGGGCCTGGGACTTGACGAGTCCTGCCTGTGGGAGAGCATGGCGGACATGAACGAAAAGGACAAGATCAAGATCCTTTTGGCGCAGGCACTGTTCGGAAACCCCGACATTATCCTGCTTGACGAGCCCACCAACGGCCTGGATCTGGACGCGGTGGCCTGGCTGGAGGATTTCCTTGCAGACTACTTCGGCACGGTGCTGGTGGTCTCGCATGACCGTCACTTCTTAAACGACGTCTGCACCAACATCGTGGACATCGACTACGGCGCCATCCGCATGTTTGTGGGCAACTATGAATTCTGGTACGAGTCCTCGCAGCTCATGCAGCGCATGATCAAGAACCAGAACAAGAAGGCTGAGGAAAAGATCGCCGAGCTGCAGGCGTTTATCTCGCGCTTCTCGGCCAACAAGTCAAAGTCGCGTCAGGCAACCTCGCGCCGCAAGCTGCTGGATAAGCTGACCGTGTACGAGCTGCCCGTTTCCTCCCGCCGCTATCCCTTCATTGGCTTTTCGATGGATCGCGAGCCGGGCAAGGATATTCTGACGGTCAAGGAGCTGACCAAAATGCAGAACGGCAAGCCTCTTTTCAAGGATCTCTCTTTTATGGTAGGCAAGGGCGACAAGATCGCCTTTGTGGGCAACGAGATGGCGATCACCGCGCTGTTCCGCGTGCTTATGGAGGAGGACGAGGCAGACAGCGGCAGCTACAAGTGGGGCGTGAGCATCTCTACCTCGTATTATCCCCACGATAACAGCGCGTATTTCAACGGACACAAGGAAAATATCCTTGACTGGATGCGCCAGTATTCCAAGGATCAGACCGAGAGCTATCTGCGTGGCTTCCTTGGTCGCATGCTGTTCTCGGGCGATAGCGTCTACAAGAGCGTGGAGGTTTTGTCGGGCGGCGAGAAGGCAAGGTGCATGTTCTCGCGCATGATGATGTTCGGATCGAACTTCCTTGTAGTGGATCAACCCACCGACCACCTTGACCTGGAGTCCATTTCCGCGGTCAATGATGGCCTTAATGATTTCAAAAGTAACATATTGTTTAGTTCGCATGACTATGAAATGGTCAATACCGTGGCAAATCGCATCATTGAGATCCGTGAGGACGGCACTTGGGTAGACCGCGCGGGCACGTATGAGGAGTTCATCGAGTGGCGTCGCGTGCAAGGGGAGAGTGTGTGAGTATGAGTCAGAACAAGTACAAATACGCACTCTTTGACCTGGACGGCACGCTGACCGATCCGGGCGAGGGGATTACCAGATCGGTGCAATATGCATTGGCCAAATTCGGGATCAACGTCGAGAACCGTCAAGAACTTTTTTGCTTCATCGGCCCGCCCTTGCACGAATCCTTCGAGGTCTATTACGGCTTTTCGCGCCCCGACGCCATGAAGGCGGTGGATTATTATCGCGAGTATTATGCCGTCAAGGGCATTTTTGAAAATCTGGTATACGACGGCATTCCCGAGGTGCTGGCCGAGCTTCGCAACAGCGGTGTCGGGATCTGCCTTGCTACCTCCAAGCCCGAGCTTTATGCCAAGCAGATCTTGGAGCATTTTGGCCTGGACGGCTATTTTACGGCGGTTGCGGGCAGCGAAATGGACGGCACGCGCACCAAAAAGGCTGAGGTGGTCGAGCGTGCGCTCGGACTGCTGGGCAGTCCGGACGTCCGGGATTGCGTGATGATCGGCGACCGCGAGCACGACGTGCTGGGCGGTGCGGCGCACGGGCTTGATACGATCGGCGTGCTGTTCGGGTACGGTGGCCGCGAGGAGCTGGAGCGCGCAGGCGCGACGTATATCGCGGCAGTCCCGACCGATATAGTGAAAATCATCAAACAATGAAAAAATATGGAGGGCTCTATGAAACGTTCCGCACTTCAATTTGCGCCCCACGGCGCAGTCTGTCAAAAGGGCGAGATTGCCCAAAGACTTGCGAGACAGATCTCGCGCCTGGAATCCGATATGTACCTGCCTCCGCTGGTGTTCGAAAGCCAATCCATCGATACCTGGCCGGGTGACTGGGAGGGAAGAGCTATGCTCTCGCAGACCCTGACCGCCATGGCGACAGGCCGTGAGCCCGCCCATCTGGACGCTGCTATGCAGCAGCTGGCAAAGGCCTTGAGCGGAAACGGCTTTCTTGGCCGCAAGCTGCCGCACCCGCAGGCGGACGAGCAGCAGCTGTCGGGGCACGGCTGGCTTTTGCGCGCACTTTGTTCCTATTATGAATACAAAAAATCGGACGAGACGCTGTTTCTGATTGAGGGCGTGGTCTCCAATCTGTTCTTGCCCTTGCGAGAGACCTATCGAGAGTACCCCACCGATCCCGCACTGCGCACGGGAGGCGGTGCAGCATCCGGCCACGTGTTTGCAACCAGCGGCAACTGGCACCTCTCCACCGATACCGGCTGCGCGTACATTCCGCTGGACGGCCTTACCCATGCGTATTGCATCTATCCCGAGTCGCCAATGAAGCAAATGCTTGGCGAAATGCTTGAGGAAATGATCGAAAAGTTCCTCTCGCTTGATCCCGTGGGCATGAAGCTGCAGACGCACGCCACGCTGACCGCCACGCGCGGCATTTTGCGCATGTATTTTGCTGAGGGCAAGGAGAAGTACCTCGAAGCAGCTAAGCGCATCTTCGAACAGTACCTGGCGCACGGTATGACCGTCAATTATGAAAATCAGAACTGGTTCTTGCGTCCCGAGTGGACCGAGCCCTGCGCGATCGTGGATTCGTTTATGGTCGCTTCTCAGCTGTATGCTGCAACAGGGGATGAAAAATACCTGCCCATCATCAACCGCATTCTGTATAACGGTATGCTGCGCACCCAGAGGTGCAACGGTGGCTTTGGCTGCGATTCCTGCGCGACCGATGGCATGCTGACCGCGCCCGACTACGAGGCATGGTGGTGCTGCTCGATGCGCGGCGGTGAGGGACTTTCTGCGTGCGCGCGTTACGCTTATATGATCAAGGAAGATACGATCGTTGTACCGTATATGACCGATTCCGAGGCGGATCTGACCGTTTCGGGCAAAAAAGTGCACGTTTGCTGCAAAACACAGTATCCGTATGCCTGCCGTGCAACATATACTGTCAGCGGCGAGGTTGAGGGCGTCAAGCTGGCAATTTATCTGCCCGGCAAGGGGCTTTGCACCTTTGCGCCCGACGGGAACGGCGTGGTGGAGATTCGTGAGGAGCTGCACGTGCAAAAGGAGAAGCCTGCCGTGGGTGAGGGCGGATACGTGCTGATGCTGGGAGACCTGATGCTCGGCAGGGCAACCGATCCGACGCCATTCAAGAATCGCATCATGCGCGATGGCTATGCCGATCTGATCCCGCTTTGCGAGAGTACGTGGCTGGATAAGGAAACGCTTTGCAAAACGCCGCTTCAACTGGTGTTTGAGGGTTAATGGCAAAATGCACAAAAATTCAACTCAGAGTTTGGTGAACTGTACCGGCACGCACAAAAAATACCTCCAAGGTTACAAACAGTTAACAGAAAATACATAATGCAGACAAAAAATGTCTGTACCATAGTAGGGTAAACAACCGCGGCGAAGCGGTAAACAAAAATAATCTTAATGGAGGAATTTCTAATGAAGAAGTTTTTTGCAATGCTCGTAGTAGCAGCTATGCTGGCTTCTCTGGGCGCTCTGACTGTTAACGCTGAGGTTGACGAGTCCGAATGGAACGCTTTCGGCGAAGTGAAGGCAGAGTACGTAGAAGATCTGTCTACTCAGATCACTCTTGATGGCGACGTTTCTGACTGGCAGAACGGCGGCTTCCAGAGATACGACATCGATAAGTACAACCTGGATGCTTGGGTTGGCGAAGTCAAGGACGACTGGTCCATCAACCTGTGGTTCAGCGCAGACGCTGAATTCTTGTACATCGCGTTCAAGATCAATGACCCCGACGTTCAGTACTCCAGCGACAATGGATACGATAAGGACGCATTCCAGATCCAGCTCGACTTCAACGGCTGGGCAGCAAATACCGAGGCATTCGGCAGAGCAGTATTCTATATCCTTCGGTCTGCAGGAAGACGGCACCGTTGATATGACCGTTCAGTGCATCGAGGGCGACACCGCTTCCACCGTTGACTACACCATGGCTTCCGACGATGAGGAAGAATGGAGAGAAGGTCACGTAAAGGGCGCTACCAAGAAGGCAGAGGACGGCTCCGGCTGGTATGCTGAGTTCGCAATCTCCTGGCAGACCCTGTACAACGATATTTCCGAAAAGCTGACCGTTGGCGGCGAAGAGGTTCCCTCTTGGACCGGCGGCGATGACAAGGTTTCTCTGAACATGCTGGTTTGCTATCTGGATCACGACACCGCTGAGGATGGCTCCGATAAAGGTATCGTAGGCGCATGGGGCACCTCCGCTGCTCTGGGCTCTCTGGCAGGTGCTGAAGGCTGGTATCCCGAGAACGCAGGTATGGTTCTGACTCTGGACGGCATGACCTCTATCACCATTGAGACCACCGAGG
>JAFQUG010000098.1 GCA_017408625.1 Clostridia bacterium
TAAGTGCCTTAGCTTTTCACTAAGGAACGAGTCGCACCACTGCCCTGGCTCTTATGTACCGTGATGGCGTACGCATGCTCCAGATCCTCCAGCGAGGAAAATTCATACTCGACCAAGCGGTCGTCAAATTCGATCTCCATCATGCGATCCGACGGATGAATACGACGGATCACGCCCATGTCGCCATTAAAAATGCCGCTGCCCTGCGTGCCGTCGGTCTTTTCCCATACCACGTCGTAATTATTTCTGACCTGCATGACACGATCCCCCTCACGGAATACCGAGTCGCGGAAGGTATGCTCGCGCTTGCCCTTTTCGGGCGGATTCATACGACTTTGCAAAAGCAGATTGAGGTGGTCGGTGCCGCCCTCACCGCGTCGCGAGGGCGTGATGATCTGCGTGCCGGTACGCGCCATTTCCCCATACGTGCGCGGCAGGCGGATCTGATACAGGTCTGCCACCGTGACCGCGATCTCGGCATCCGTCCTGCGCGGCAGGAAGAAAAAGTCGTTATCCTTGACCGAAAGGTCGGGCATAAGCCCTTTATTGATGGCGTGCGCGTTGGTGACGATCAGCGATTTCTGCGCCTGGCGGAAGATCTCATCCAGGCACACCGTGGAAAAGCGACCGCTTTCGATCAGATCGTGCAGCACGTAGCCCGCACCAACACTGGGCAGCTGATCCGCGTCACCGATCAGAATAAATCTCGCGCCCGGCTTGACCGCCTTGAGCAAATGGCACATCAGCGCGTTGTCCACCATGGACGCCTCGTCCACGATGATCACGTTCTCGTCCAGCAGATCCTGCTGATTCTTGCGGAACTTGCCGCCGTCCGCGTCATCGCCCGAAAATTCCATTTCCAGCAGTCTGTGAATGGTCTTTGCTTCGGTCTGCGTGGACTCGGACAATCGCTTTGCGGCTCTGCCCGTGGGCGCGGCAAGTGCGACCTTGTGCCCCATGCCGTCAAAAATATCAATCAGCGCGCGCACGACCGTGGTTTTACCCGTACCCGGGCCACCCGTCAGGATCATGACGCCGCTTTCCAACGCTGCGTAAATTGCCTTTTTCTGCATATTCGCGTACTGCATGCCGTTTTTGCGCTCCTCGTTGGCAATAAAGGCGTGCACGTCACCCGCATGGATCGCAGGACAAAGCTTATCAAGCAGCACCAATTTCTCGGCTATATACACCTCCTGGGCGTACACGCGCGAGTCGTACAGGTACTGCGTGCCGTCAAACATGGAATAACACACGCGATTGTCGCCAAGCAGGCGGCTGAGTGCCTCGTTGGTTCTCTCCTCATCCGTACCCAGCAGCCTTGCAGCCCCCGCGACAAGCTTATCGCGCGGCAGGCAAACGTGACCGTTCTGCGCGGCATTGGAGCGCAGCATATACAAAATGCCGCTCTTGATGCGCTCCTCGTGATCGGATGCGATACCAAGGCTTTGCGCCATGGCGTCCGCACGCTCAAAGCCGATGCCCTCGACCTCGTTACAAAGTCTGTACGGGTTGGCGCGTGCGATATCCACCGCAGCACTGCCCCATTGCTTATAGATGCGAACAGTCAGCGCCGCTCCGAAATAATCTCTGAAAAACATCATGGCACTGCGGATCCCGGATTTTTCATTGAAATCCTTCCCGATCTCGCGCGCCTTTTTGAGCGTGATGCCCGAGATCTCGGCCAGCCACTCGGGGTGCTTTTCCATGATCTCAAGCGTCTCCTCGCCGTATTTGGCCACGATCTTTTGCGCGGTCTTGGGGCCGACGCCCTTGATCGCGCCCGAGGCTAAATACCGCAGAATGGCAGATGCATCCGCAGGCATTTCGCGCTCGTAGGATTCCACGCGGAACTGCGTCCCGTATTTTGGGTTGTGCACCCACTTGCCGTACGCATTGATGCGGTCACCCTCGGCAATATACGGCATGGTGCCCACGATGGTGATCAGCTCGTCGTCATCCGTGCCAAAGTCGCAAATGGCATAGCCGTTGTCCTCGTTGGCATAGATCACGTGCTCCACACTGCCCGACAGCTTGATAAGTCCCCGCTCGTCGGTCTCCTGCTCTTGCATCAGCTCGTCCTTCTCCTGCATTTTGCATCTCCTTTCCCGATTTTTTGCCGAACGGGAGTCGAATTCACGCGACTCCCTTCGGCCATATTTACCGAATGATCCTGTACTCCGCGCCGTATCTTGCCAACAACTCCAGCGTTGCCTCAAAAGGAACACCGTCGCGGCCGACACAGCCGTTCATGAGCGAGACGTCGATCAGCACAATCACCCGCCTTGCCCCTTTACGAAAAAATGCGGAATGTGCCTCATGCAACAGCACGTCAAGCATTTCCGCATCTTTTTCATTGTTGAGCTCCACGGCCGCCACCACCTTGCCCGACGAGAAAAAAGCCTCAAGCGGGAATTTGACAGCACACCAAAGCCCGAAAACCGACAACAGCGACACAGTCACCGCAAAAACGGTTTCAATCATATCCATTTTATCACCCCCGCACAGTATATGCGCGGGTGGATTTTTTGGTTAGCCCAACAGCTCTGCTGCCAGTACGGGCGCAAGATCCTTTGCCTCCCAAGGAGCGTCCACGTCTTCTCTGCCCATGTGACCGTAAGCGGCAACAGCAGAATAGATGGGTCTGCGCAGATCAAAGCGCTTGATGATGGCAGCGGGACGCAGGTCTACGTGACGCAGCACCGCCTCGGAGATCTTTTCCTCGTCAACCTTTGCAGTACCGAAGGTGTCAATCATGACGGACACGGGCTTTGCAACACCGATCGCGTATGCAACCTGTACCTCACACTGATCGGCAAGGCCTGCGGCAACCACGTTCTTTGCAATATATCTTGCAGCATAGGACGCGGAACGGTCCACCTTGGTGGGGTCCTTACCCGAGAATGCACCGCCACCGTGGCGTGCATATCCGCCGTATGTATCTACAATAATCTTTCTGCCGGTAAGTCCCGTGTCGCCTGCAGGGCCACCGATGACGAATCTGCCGGTGGGGTTGACGCAGATCTTGGTGTCCGCGTCGATCAAGCTTGCGGGCACGATGGGCTCGATGACGTGCTTGATCATATCCGCACGGATCTGCTCCACCTCTACCTCGGGGCTGTGCTGGGTGGAAATGACCAGCGCATCCACACGAACGGGCTTGCCATCGTGATATTCCACAGTCACCTGGGTCTTGCCGTCGGGACGCAGATAGGTCAGCATGCCGTTCTTGCGCACCTCGGTCAATCTCATTGCCATCTTGTGTGCAAGAGAAATGGGCAGAGGCATCAGCTCCTCGGTCTCGTTGCACGCATAGCCGAACATCAGACCCTGGTCGCCCGCACCGGTGTCCAGGCCGTCGGTATCCACGCCCGCCTTAGCCTCCAAGGACTTATCGACGCCCATTGCGATATCGGGGCTCTGCTCGTGGATCGAGTTGATTACGGCGCAACTGTCACAGTCAAAGCCATACTTTGCGCGGTCGTAGCCGATCTCGCGTACGGTCTCTCTGACGATGGTCTGAATGTCTACGTATGCGGAGGTGGTGATCTCACCCATGACGCATACAAGACCGGTGGTAACAAAGGTCTCGCAGGCTACGCGAGCCATGGGATCGGCTGCCAGCATGCTGTCCAGTACGGCGTCCGAGATTTTGTCACAAATTTTATCGGGATGTCCTTCGGTTACGGATTCGCTTGTAAACAGTACTTTTTTCATGTCAATTCCCTCTTTTTATATATCTATTCTTTATTTTCAGATCAAAATGCTCAGCCATTCGATGCCGCTGGCAACGCCAAAGCAGAGCAAGGACACGACAACGCCTGCGATCATAACGCCAAGCAATGCCGAGAGCATGGCCTTCCAGAAGTTCATGCGGATTGTGGCAGCCACCAGCGAGCCTGTCCACGCGCCTGTCATGGGCAGCGGGATGGCAACAAACAGGCATACGCCCCAAAAGCCGTAGCGTTGGATCTTGTCCGTGTTTTTCTCCGCCTTGCGTCTGATCCACGCTGCTACCGCGCGCACGAATCTGATCGGCATCTTCTCCATCAGGTCAAGCACTTGACGGATCAGCAGCAGAATAAACGGCACGGGGATCATGTTGCCCACAACTGCCAAGAGATAAGTCAGCCACCAGGGCGTTTGCGGGTCGGTAAACCAACCCAGCGGGATCGCGCCGCGCAGCTCAATGACCGGTACCATGGAGCACAGCACGATGCCCAGCTCCTTGCCGCCGCTCATGAGAAAATCCACGAGCGCTTGTTTGATTTCTTCCATATTTACTCCAATATTGATTCCAAATACAGGATTATTCCGCCCACAGATTGACAAACCATTCGGCTTCTCCGCCCAGGATGACAAAGAACAGAATCAGCGAGGCGACCACCAAAGCAAGGCCTGCCACCGTGACCAGCGCGTTGGTTTTCTTATCTGCGGCAATTTTGGTTTCCATGCTCACACCGGCGATCTTGACACGCGCATAGCGCAACGCGATGGAAACCGGTTTATAAAGGATCATGACCAGTGCAGCATTGAGCACCGCCTTGGTCAGATTAAAAGGCAAAATTAAGGTGGGGAGCATTCCCGCAACGGTTGCTACAGTCACGCCGGGGGTATACAGCGGGACGATCAACAAATTCATGCACAGCATGATGGCTGTCATACTGAAAACTGCTGCCAAAAGGCCTATCACAGCGCCCCAAAGGTCACGGCGGAAGCGATAGATCAGCGCAGCAACCACGGCAAAGGATGCCGAGGAGACAAAGTCCATCAGGAGTCCGTACACGCCGGTGTCTCCGATCGTCAAAAATTCAAGCAGAGCCGTCACCGCAGAAATGATCACTGCGGCCAAGGGGCCGAACAAAAGTCCGCCAACCGTGATGATGGCGTCCTTGATATCAAAGGTCAAAAAGACCACGTTAATACGGAAAAGCGGCATAACCGCAAACGCAAGTGCGCAAAACAGCGCGATCATGACCATGCGCAAAATACGTTCCTTTGCGCTCGTTCTGTTATTATTTTTCATAAAAAATCCCCCTTTGATTCGTGGGGGAAAGGACAAATTCGCCCGCACGCGGGCTTGCTTATTCTTTCCCATCCGGACTTTCTCGCGTAAGCGAAAGCTTGCGCGTATACCGTCGGTCAAGGAATCTCACCTTGTCGGCTCTTGCCTTTGCAAGAGTTTGCAGACTTTGCGCCATTCGCATCACTGCCGGTATGGAATTTCACCAATTCTCAAAAATAATCAAAATAAAAATATGGGGGATGGGATGAAGCTCATCCCATCCCCCGAAAATTTTACGTCAAATTATGAGCGCAAATTACTCGATGATAGCGGAAACGACGCCGGAACCAACGGTTCTGCCACCCTCACGGATAGCGAAACGCAGACCCTCTTCGCAAGCGATGGGGGTGATCAGCTCAACGGTCATGTCAACGTTATCACCGGGGCGGCACATCTCAACGCCTGCAGGCAGGGAGATAACGCCGGTAACGTCGGTGGTTCTGAAGTAGAACTGAGGTCTGTAACCAGCCAGGAAGGGCTTCTTACGGCCGCCTTCCTTCTCAGTCAGA
>JAFQUG010000099.1 GCA_017408625.1 Clostridia bacterium
CACCTACCTAAATAAATACTTATTAATATTGTACAAATAAATGCTTGAAATATCAAATAAAATATTAAATTATCTACAATTCATTTATGTTAAATCTTGAGCGCATGTCGCTGATTTTTTGGTGCATGGCTTGCCACTGAGTGCGCCATGCCCATCATAATGTAAGTTGCCAGCATGGACGAGCCGCCACAGGACAAGAACGGGAGCGTAATGCCGATGACCGGCAGGACAGCCAGGCACATACCGATATTGAGTAGCGTCTGGAAAAACAAGCAGCCAAAAATGCCCGCGCAAAGCAGCATGCCGTAGTCGCCTCTTGCGCCATATCCGATCATGGCCACGCGCACCACCATGCAGGCAAGCAGCACAATAACCGCCGCACCGCCCACAAAGCCGTATTTTTCGCAAATCGTAGCGAAAATAAAGTCGGTGTGCGAGGCGGTCAGCACCTCGTAAAAGCCGCCTTCGTTCAGTCCTATACCAAACGCGCCGCCGTTGACAATGCACTTTTTGCTCAGCAAGGGCTGCCAGCCCTTATCCTCAGGGTCAAGCTCGGGATTAAAGCCCACGATAATTCTCTTTCTGTGATAATCCTTGAGCACGTATTTCCAAGCCAACGGAAAGCCCAGCACGGCTGCACCGCCCGCTCCTGCGAAATACCAGAGAGAAAGCCCCGCGCACAGCATCATAATCGCCAAAAAGCCCACGTAAATCAAGGCAACGCCGTAGTCGCCCGACAAAAAGATCAATCCCACAACTGCCCCTGCGTGCAAAGCAAGGCCGCAAAGCGTCAAGGGATGGTTGATCTTGTCCTTAACCGTCTCCAAATGCTTTGCAAAGGTACAGATCAGCGTCAATTTGACAAACTCGGAGGGTTGGATCATGATCTTTCTCTCGCCCAACTTCAGCACCACCAGCCAGCTTTTGTTGGCGGTCTCCATATTTTCGCCCGACGAGCCGAACAGTAGCGTGACCGCTAAAATCAGCACCGAAAATGCGATCATGGGCAGCCACATTTTGTCCAGCACCCAGTGGTAATCAAGGTTTGCCACGATCAGCATGATGATATTGCCCACCACGAACATGGCCACCTGCATAACAAGCTTGGATTTTCCGAAGTTTTCCACGGCTGAAAAGACCGTGACAATGCTGATCAGGGATAGCAGCGTGGTGCATGCGAACAAAATCGGGTCAATGTGCCCGAGTGCAGCCTTGGTATATTTCCAGATATCGCGAAGCATACGCCGCCTCCTTTCTTAGTAAATCAGGGAATCTGAAAAACAGATTCCCTGTTGTATGTCATACTTTCGATCAAAAACTCAAAAGTTTTTGATCAATCTTTTTTCAAAAAGATTGCGGGTTCCAAGGGCAGCGCCATTGGTCGCCTCCGCAGAGGCGAAATGATCTCGGCGTTTCTTCTTTGCCAAGCTTTCTGCTTTGCGCCTTCGGTGTCAAAGAAGAAAGCGGCTGTTAGAACAACGAAGTCACGGGCAATTTATCGAAGTGTCAGATTAGTATTGGCGACCCCAGACGACCATATGCTTGGCCTTCTTACCGCAGCAAACGCATACGTCGGACAGGTGATCCTCCACGAAAGGAATGCAACGGGACTTGACGCCGCCGGTCTCATCCTTAAGCTGATCCTCGCATTCCACGTCACCACACCACATCGCCTTGATAAAGCCGGGCTTGTTCTGTGCAATGTCGAGGAACTGTTCGTGCGTGGTTGCTACGTGCGTCTTGCTCTCCAGGTTAGCCTGTGCCTTTTCGATCAGCTCGTTGTGTACGGTCTTGAGCATCGCGGTCACTTCCTCTACGATGTTATCAAGAGACACGAACTTCTTCTCGCCCGTGACACGGGAAACCAGCACGCAGCTGTTGTTTTCGATGTCGCGAGGACCGATCTCGAGTCTGACCGGTACGCCCTTCATCTCATACTGGCTGAACTTCCAGCCGGTGCTCTGCTCACCGTCGTCCACCTTGACGCGCAGGGTCTTGGCCAGCTCTGCCTTGATAGCGTAAGCCTTATCCAGTACACCCTCCTTATGCTGGGCTACGGGAATGATGACGACCTGGATGGGAGCTACCACGGGAGGGATAATCAGACCGTTATCGTCGCCGTGTGCCATGATGATCGCACCGATCATACGGGTGGAAACGCCCCAGGAGGTCTGGTGAGGATACTTGACGGTATTGTCGCGACCAGTATAGGTAATGTCAAAGGATCTTGCAAATCCGTCACCGAAATAGTGAGAGGTACCGCCCTGCAGCGCATAGCCGTTGTGCATCATGGGCTCAATGGTATAGGTAGCCTCAGCGCCTGCAAACTTTCCCTTCTCGGTCTTCTGACCGATGATGGCGGGGATAGCCAGTGCATCGCGATAGAAGTCACGGTAAACGTGC
>JAFQUG010000100.1 GCA_017408625.1 Clostridia bacterium
TCTCTTTTCTCAAGATCAGACTTTGCCAAATACCCGGCAGAGCCTGAACAAATGAAAGCTCTCGTTATTTTCTCTCATATTCAGGCATGGAAAGCGCAGCGTCCGTATCAAAGGTCGTTCCCCACTCGCGCGTGAAAAGTCCCACACCTGCGATCAGAATCTCCTTGGTATAGCTGCGCTGCTCCAGTGCCATGCGCACGTCGTAGTGACGCTCGGTCTGATCGTACAGCCATTTGTTGCAGGGATAATACAAAATGGACGCCTGTACCGTTTCATAGAACTCCAACGGCACGTTCTCAACACCATGGTGTGAAACCTGACAGACGTTGCTTTGCAAATACTCACCGTAAACGTCCATCATCCAGCCCGCGCCCTCTTTGCCGATATCCCCTGTGAACATCGCACTGTAATCCTGCGTATAAATGCGGGTAACAAGGCTGGAGTTATTGAAATAATTGTTATGATTGCCTACCTTGAACAGATCGTCCGCAGCAAGCAGCACTTCCATTTTGAAATCACCGAACGAAAACTCCATACCCGTGTGTGCATACACGACCGTTGCACCCAGCTTGGCAACGTCGGCATGTACGTCCTGATTGAAATAATCGTCTCCGCCGATCTGTTTTGCAAGATCAGCGTCAATGGGTGCAAAGATCACATACTCGACCTTGACATCATCAGCCTTTCTATTACACACGTAGGAAAATGCGGGATAATGGTCGTCATGCGAATGTGTGAGCACCCAGGCGCGGACCAGGGGTGTTCCCTCTTCTCCGTGCAGCTCCTGCAGCTGCGAAACAACCTTGTTTCCGCGCTTTTCATAAGAACCGTCGTACACGATAAACGAGCCGTCGGGCAGCCGGATAATATAGCACATGCCGTTGACGTTGGAGCTGTCGCGCAGCTGTGTGATCGAGGGTGTATACTCCCCTTGCATGATCTCGGGAGAAGCCGCGGGAGGCAACGTACCTCCTGCAGTATCGGACAGCACGATGCAAAGCTCCCCTTTGCTCTTAAGCCAATACACGTGCGCCATATCGGTATCTCTTACGTAAGTGGCAAACAAATTGCCCGCTTTTTCGCTCTCACTGTACAGAGCGTAGCCATCCTCCTCATAGAATGCGCAAACACCCGCAAACTGCTCGGCGGTCTTGTCCTTGTAGGTATAGAGCAACGATTCGTCTTGGCAAACATATTCATCGTCCGCCTTACCAAACCCTGCGGGGTCGAGCGCCGGCACGCTTGGCTCGGTCTCTGCCTCGGTCGTCGCGTCGTTCGCGCCCTGTTGTCCGTCCATATTGCAGGCAACCATAGAGAGCAGCACGGTCATCAACAGTGTCCAGAGAGTCAGCGTCACAAATGCGTTTCTTTTCATACCTACCCGTCCTTTCAAATCTCGATCTCGGCCATAACGGCAAAGTGGTCGGAATAATACAAGCCCTGCTTGTCCGCATCGTCGGGAATGATATAGCAATCCGTACACGTGCCCGACGCGAAGATATAGTCGATTTTGGAATACTTTTCGGGGTCTTTTCTGCCAAAGTCATGGAACGTGCCGCCCAGCTCTGCCGTGACATCACAAGCACCGCGGGCCTCCATAGCCGTCTTGATGATGCCGATCTCGGGCTTGTGCGGCTTTGCGTTCATATCTCCCGTGAGAATGATGGGCTGCTTATATACGTCCAGCATGGCGCATAAGATCGCGGCTTCAAGCTGTCTTGCCATAGGCCCTTGATGATCCAGATGCGTGTTGCAGAAGCAGAGCTGTCGATCCGCTTCGTGATGAAACAGCACAGCAACGGTTGCCATGCGCGGGCAACCGCTCTGGTCACCGCCCAGGTTAGATCCCGGCACGCGCGGCGTAGCGGTCAGCCAGAAATTATCCACGTGCAGGACGGCAAAGGTATCCTTGCGATATGCAATGGCCATGGATTCCCCACGGCAGTCCTTTTCCCTGCCGCAGCCCACGAATCCATAATCGGGCATGTGCTGCTCCAGATACGCACGCATATGGTGCGTGCACTCCTGAAAACCAATGATATCCGGGCGGGTACTCTCCAACATGCCGATCACGCGATCATGTCGATTGGTAAAGCTGTTGATACCGTCGCCCGTGTTGTCCACGCGCAAATTATACGTCATTACCTTGAGGCTCGCCATATTTTCATCTCCTTTACATCTCAAGCGGTAAATGTGCAAACAAGCGATACACGTCACCCGCGCCCATGATCACCACGGCATCGCGCTCGGTAATCTCCCCTTGCAGCACCTCTGCAATCTTGTCAAATTCCGGAATATATCTCGCATGCGCGCCCATTCGGGAAGCGAGCTTTGCGGAGCTGATCCCTCGGCTGTCCTTTTCTCTGGCAGCGTAAATATCCACCAAGATCACTTGGTCAGCTGCTGCAAACGCCTTGACAAAGGCGTCCGCTAATTGCGCGGTACGGCTGTACGTATGAGGCTGGAATACGCAAAAAATGCGCTCAAAGCCCATTTGGCACATGCCCTGCAGCGTTGCTGCCACCTCAGTGGGATGATGCCCGTAATCGTCAAATACGGGCGCGCCATTGAGTCTGCCCTTATACTCCATGCGTCTGCCCGCACCGCCGAAGGCATGCAGTCCGGAGGCAATCTCCTCGGCACAAATGCCGCACAGGTGTGCACTCGCGGCAGCTGCCAGGGCGTTATATACGTTATGCTTGCCGGATACAGACAGCTGCACGTGCGAGAACATCTCGCCGTCCAGCAAAATATCAAATGCGGGATATCCGCCCTCATAGGTCAGATTGACTGCGCGGAAGGTGGCATACTCATTCTCAATACCGAACGTGACCACACCCCCTGTATACTGCCCGACCGAGGCCATGACCTCGGGATCATCACAGTTGACCACGGCAAAGCCGCTCTCACCCGTCAGATCGGCGTATTTTCCAAACGACGTACGGATCTGCTCCATGCTCTTGAAATAATCCACGTGCTCCATCTCGACATTGAGCAGCACTGCGATACTGGGATTGAAATCCAGGAAGGAATCCATATACTCGCAGGCCTCGAAAAGAAAATTCTGCTTGCCGCCGATGCGATATGCACCGCCAAGGCAGGCCGTGGTTGCACCCGAGAGCACAGTGGGATCAGCACCCGCGTCCACAAAGATCTGCGCGCACATCGAGGTACAGGTGCTTTTGCCGTGCATGCCCGCAATGCCCACGCGATGCACATAGCCCATCATGATATAGCCCAAATAGTCCGCGCGCGACACGCACGGAATGCCGTTTACACCGGCATAGGCATATTCGGGATTTTCGGGCGAGATCGCCACGGTATAAACCACCATATCCGCTCCCTGCGCAGCAGCAGCATCATGCTCGTAATACACGCGGATCCCCGATGCCTCCAGCGATTCGGTCACCGACGTGCGCGCGCGATCGGTGCCGCTGACCGTGTAGCCGCGCCGATGCGTGATCAGTGCCAGCGAGGACATCATCACACCGCCCACACCGATAAAGTGGATATGCTTTGCGCCGTCGAGCATTTGTGCAATGGCTGCAGCGCCGTAATGTGTATTGGGAGTTGCCATATTCTCTCCTTAAAATCTATACGAATATTTTGAAAAATTCACAAAAAAAACCGATTGTGATTGAATAATTATCACATAAAGACTTTATAATGCTAATATGCAGTACTATCTTTATCGGCTTATCTCTTCGATCTTCTCATACTGTAAACTTTATGAAGACGGAGGTCTGATTTATGCAGATCACTGATATCAAGATCAGAAAACTTTTCGATGACGGCCCTATGAAAGCCATCGTCTCCATCACCTTTGATCACCAGCTGGCTGTACATGACATCAAGGTCATCAATGCACGTGATAAGTACTTTATCGTAATGCCCAGCCGCAAAAATCCCGACGAGACATACAGGGATATTGCACATCCCATCAATGCACAGTTTCGTGCTATGCTCGAACAGGCTGTGATCGAGGCTTACCAGA
>JAFQUG010000101.1 GCA_017408625.1 Clostridia bacterium
CAGGGCTCGGTGGGCGCGTTAAAGTCAATTTCAATAGCGGTCAGAGGCAAAAAATCATCGCTGCGCAGCTCGGGATGAGGCAAAATGCGGTTGTGATCCGAAAACGCCACAACCGCATAACCCTCTGCTGCGTATTTCTCTTTGATCTGCTCGGGCGTATATCTTCCGTCCGAGCAGACCGAGTGGCAATGCAGATTTGCCTTATAAAACGTACCGCTTTCGGGAAGCAGATACTTTTTCATTCTTACGTGGTCAACCTTTCTTAATCCTTAATCATCAAACTGGGCGATCAGCTTCTTGAGTGCCTTCTCGGTTCTGCCTGCTGCCTTGGAATAGGTAGAAGCAAAGGAATTGTTTCCTCTGGTTACCGCACTCTGGAAGGTGCCTGCCAGAGACAGCGTGCTGTAATAGTTGACAAGATCGTATGTACGGTTGGAGAAGATAATATCCAGCATGCCTGCGGACTCCTCGTCACGTACGGTCTTTCTCTTGAGCACCAGATCATAGTAGGTGGGGATTACGTGCTTGCCGGACAGAATCGCCATGCACTCCAATACCTTGCTGATGTCCTCCGGATTCTGAGGACCTACGGGAACCACCATGGTGGAAGAGATGCCGTGTACCCAGGTCTGGTAATTTTCCTGAGACTCATCGTATTTCGGAACGGGCAGTACGCCAAAGTCATCCGACATATCCTTGAGGTTTACGATATAGCTTGCAACCTCGCTGTAGAACAGTCCCTGGTTGGCTGCAAACATACCCTTGGCAACGTTTTCGTCACCTGCTTTTACAATGTAGGTAGTATTGCCCGCATAGAAGATTTCCAGAACCTTATCCAAAAGGTCGGTTGCCTTGAGCAGATCGGAATCGGTCATGCACAGATAAGGATCATCTTCCTCGGAGCACTGCACGTACTTCAGACCCGATGCATAGAACATGGTAGAGCCCATGGCGGACGTACCGATCAGACCGTAGATGTCGCTGCTGTCGTACTTGCCGTCACCGTTTGCATCCTGAGACACCTTTTCGACATAAGAGCTGAACACGTCCAGCGTCCATTCCTGGTTTTCAACCGTTTCGTACAGATTGTCAATGCCCTCCTTCTCGGCAAGCACCTTGGAGAACAGGATCAGGAAGGTCACGTCGTGCGCCAAGAAGTTGACGTCACTGTTCATCCAGAACAGCTTTCCGCCGATGTTCATCTCTGCCGTGCCCTGATCCCACCAATCTGCTTCCAGATCGATGTAAGGAAGATCGTGGAAGTCACGGGCATGTCCACGGGTCGCCATCGTACCCGCACCTTCCATATTGGGCATTGCCAGGCTGTATTCGCCCGAGCCGCCCTTGATATCGTTGGCAATGGTCTCGATTACGTCAGCCGTGCCTACGGGAGAAACGATATAGTTGATCCCGCACTTTTCCTCGAGCAGCAGGTTTCTGGTATAAACCGCCTGCTCCAGGGGGTCAGAGCTGGTGTCCTCGCGCATCATTTCATTCTGCGCATTACCCGCATCGTTACGGCAAACGACTGCAAAATCCTCGCCGCCAAGGTCGATCTCAATCGCATCCAGCGCGACCTGATACTCGTCCGCCTCGACCTCGGTAGAGCCGGACTCGACCTCGCTCGGATCATCCTCCACATCGGCACAGCCCGCAAAGCATGCAAGCAGCATCAAGGCAGCCAGAAAAGCGCTCAAAAGTTTGATTTTCATAAAATCCTCCAAAAAATGTATTTGATTTCCGTTTTGCTTTTATTCCATATCTTCGATCTTGCCTACGATATGTCTGATCTCCTTCTCTGCCTTTTTCAGTCTGGACTGATAATTGGACGAGAAATTATTGGTTTTTGCGTTCACAGCCTCCTGGAAGGTATGCATCAAGCCAATCCTTTCATAGAAGCAGGCCAGGTCGTAGACGCGATTGGAGAAAATGATATCCAGCATCTGTGCCGATTCCTCGTCACGGACGGTCTTACGCTTGAGCACCAGATCGTAGTAGGTGGGAATGACCGATTCGGACGACAGGATCGCCATGGTCTCGATAACCTTGCCAAGATCGTCGTAATTCTTAGGGCCTACCGGTATGACCATGGTAGAGGAAACAGGATTGACGTAGGTCGCGTACTTTTCTTGATTCTTGTCGTATTTGGGCAGCGGCAGCACACCGAAATCGTCTGACATATTGCGAAGTCCGCCAATATAGCTTGCACATTCAAAGTAGAAAAGTCCCTGATTGTTGATGAACATATTCATCGCGTCCTTTTCTTTCCCCGGTGCTACAATATAGGAACTGTGTCCGGTATAAAGCAGATCCAGCACCTTGTCAAGCAGATCCGATGCCTTGAGCAGATCGGTCTCGGTCATGGCAAGATAGGGATCACCCTCTTGGTCGCAAGCCACGTATCTCATCTCAGAGCCGTAAAACATAGCATATCCCAGTGTGGCGGTGCCGATCAGACCGTATGCGTCCCCCTCATCGTACTTGCCGTTTCCGTCCAGATCCGAGGACACCTTTTTGGCATATGTGGAAAGCAGGTCGATCGTCCAATCGCCGTTATCGACCGTTTGGTAAAGATCCTCAAGTCCCTGCTTCTCGGCCATGACCTTGGAAAACAGTGTTAAGAAGGTTACGTCGTGTGCCATGTAGTTGATATCACTGTTCATCCAAAGGGTTCTGCCCACCACGCTCATGGATGCAGTACCATCATCCCACCACGCAGCGTCCAGATCAATATAGGTCAGGTCATTGAAATCCTTGACCATGCTCTTGGTAGCCATAGCACCTGCGACGCGCATATCCGGGAAAGCAATGGCGTATTCGCACGCGCCTGCCTTGATATCGTTGGAGATCAGATCGGAAAGTCCATCGGAGGGCGAAAGCTTGGCGATATAGTTGAGATTGCAGATCTCCGAGAGATTGCGGTTACGGTTATAGACCGCATTTTCCAACGGCTCGGAGCTGGCCTCCTCCCGGAAGATCTCGGATACAGAGCTGCCCGCGTCGCCGCGGCCAAGCACCACGAAATCCTCACCGTTCATATCCACGGGGATCTTGGCCAAAGCCTCCTTGTATTCGTTCTCGTATTCCACAGCCGAAGTCTGCTCTTCCTGCCCCGACGGGTCGGACGCGCAGGACACAAGCAATCCGACCAGCATAATGGATGCAAGTATCGCGCAAAGCACTCTCAATTTCATCTTCATGGCAAATCCCTCCGAAATTTTGATGGGGGGTACACTTATATGTATAACATTATATCATATCGGAGTTGCAATTGCGAGTCTTTTTTTCGGGTTTTGTCGTTGTGTCAGACTTTTCTGCGTTTTTCACAAATGCTGATTTTCAAAATCGGGCAGTTTGCCGAAAAAAGACTGCCGTGCGCATCGAATGCGCACGGCAATGCTCAATATACAGATGAAAGTGCAAGCTGTACCAGTCTTTCGCAGAGCGAATCGTAATCAAGGCCGATCTCGGCAGCCATTTGCGGAAGCAGGCTTGTGGGAGTCATACCCGGCAAGGTATTGGCCTCCAGGCACCAAAGTCCGCCCTCCTCGTCCAGCATCCAGTCAAAGCGCGCGTACCCACTCAGGCGAAGCGCATCAAAGGCACGGAGCGTCAGCTCACCTACCTGCACGCGCGTGCACTCCTCAATAGGTGCAGGACAGATCTCCTCGGTCTTGCCACCCGGGTATTTATTGGCATAATCGTAAAAGCCCTCGCGAGGAATGATCTCAATCGCGGGCACCACCTCGCCTGCAAGAA
>JAFQUG010000102.1 GCA_017408625.1 Clostridia bacterium
GTAAATCCTTCCGTAATGAAATCACCCCCGGCAACTTTACCTTCCGTACCCGTGACTTTGAGCAGATGGAGCTGGAATTCTTCTGCAAGCCCGGCACTGACCTTGAGTGGTTCCAATACTGGAGATCCTACTGCGAGAACTGGCTGATCAACCTGGGTATGAAGAGGAGAACATGCGTCTGCGCGACCACAGTGCAGAGGAGCTTTGCTTCTATTCCAAGGGCACGACCGATATCGAGTTCCTGTTCCCGTTCGGTTGGGGCGAGCTGTGGGGTATTGCTGACAGAACCGACTATGACCTGACCCAGCACCAGAACGTTTCGGGCGAGAGCATGGAGTATTTCGATCCCGAGACCAACGAAAAGTATATTCCTTACGTCATCGAGCCCTCGCTGGGTGCTGACCGTGTAGCGCTTGCATTCCTTTGCGACGCGTATGACGAGGAAATCGTAGATCCCGCTAAGAACGACGTGCGTGTGGTCCTGCATTTGCATCCCGCACTTGCACCCGTCAAGGTTGCTGTTCTGCCTCTGTCCAAGAAGCTGTCCGAAAAGGCAGGCGAGATTTACGACGAACTGGCTAAGTACTATAACTGCGAATTCGATGAGACCGGCTCGATCGGTAAGAGATACCGCCGTCAGGACGAGATCGGTACGCCTCTTTGCATCACCTACGATTTCGAGTCCGAGACCGACGGCTGCGTCACTGTCCGTGACAGAGACACCATGGAGCAGGTTCGTCTGCCCATTTCCGAGCTCAAGGCTTACATCGATAAGGTGGTTGAGTTCTGATGAATCATTTTCCTCTCTGGGGAACGCTGGTTAACACCGGCACAGTCATTCTCGGCTCACTGATCGGCCTTGCGATCCATGCGATCTCCAAGAAAGGCAAGCTCAAAAGTCAGAGGTTTGCCGAAATGTCCAAATCGATCATGAATGGTCTGGGGCTTGCAGTGGTCATGGTGGGCGTCGGCGGTGCTTTGACAGGCGTGATCAACGACGTCATCTCCGATGCGGTTGCGTATCCTTCGGTGCTCAGAAACGGCCTGACAAGCGAGAATACCATCATCACCATTCTGTCTATCGTGCTTGGTATTTTGGTCGGCGGCCTGATCGATATCGATCGTTGGGTCAATCTGCTTGGCCAAAAGATTGAGAAGATGTTTAACCGTAACCCTGAGCAAAGTGCAGTGCAGGTTCCCGTGGCACAGGGCTTTGTGTCGGCATCGCTCTTGTTTTGCGTGGGTTCGATGACCATTGTCGGCTCTATCCAAAGCGGACTGATGGGCGACCACGACCTGCTTTACACCAAATCCATGCTGGATCTGGTGTCCTCGATCATTCTGTCCTCCACCATGGGGATCGGCGTGCTGCTGTCTTCCTTGTTCGTGCTGGTTTTCCAGGGCAGTATCGCACTGGTTGCAAGCATCGTGGGGCAGGGACTCTCGGTCGCCGTGATCGATACCATGAGCATGGTCGGCTCGGTGCTGATCGTCGGCCTGGGGCTGAACGTCATGGGCATTACTAAACTCAAGATCATGAACTATCTTCCCGCAGTATTCTTTCCCATTGCGCTTGTGCCGCTTTGGAACTGGGCAGTCAGCCTGATCGCGGGATAAAACCGAATATCAAAAGGAAAAACGCCTCGGCAAAGCCGAGGCGTTTGTGATTCACTTTGGAGTTATCTTAGGGCAGGGAACTGCAAAAAGGAAACAAACGCAAAAGCACCGTGCCAGAATGGCACGGTGCTTTTTGCTATCCAAGACAGATGCAAATTGATTGTGTGTATTTTCCGGAAGGGAAATTACTTGATGGTAACAGTTGCGCCTGCAGCGGTGAGCTGTTCCTTGATCTTCTCAGCGTCGTCCTTGGAAACGCCTTCCTTGAGCATCTTGGGAGCGCCTTCAACCAGGTCCTTAGCGTCCTTCAGGCCCAGACCGGTGATCTCGCGAACAACCTTGATAACGTCGAGCTTCTTTGCGCCGAAGCTGGTCAGTTCAACGTCGAACTCGGTCTTCTCTTCAACTGCTGCTGCAGCGGGAGCTGCTGCGCCGCCAACTGCTACGGGAGCTGCTGCGGATACGCCAAATTCCTCTTCAACTGCCTTAACCAGGTCAGCGAGCTCGAGGATAGTGAGAGTCTTGATTTCTTCAACAATAGCTGTAATCTTTTCGGATGCCATGATAAATTACCTCCTGAATTGTGAGTGTTTTTAAAAATTTGTGTGTGATGCAGAAAATTAAGCTTCTGCGGGAGCTTCTGCAGCCTCTTCGCTGCCGCCGTTCTGCTTGTCGATAATAGCCTGCAGACCGTAAGCGAAGTTGTACAGAGGGGACTTGATGGAGCCCAGGAACTTTGCGATGAGGATTTCCTTGGAAGGAATCTCTGCGAGTGCGTTTACACCTGCTGCGTCGATGACGCCGCCGTCAACGTAACCTGCGAGAATCTCGAAGGAAGGAATCTTTTCAGCATATTCCTTGAGGATCTTTGCTGCTGCAACGGGATCATTCTTGCTGATAGCGATTGCGGTCATGCCGTTCAGGTGCTCCTTCAGAGCGCCGTAACCAACCTCGTCGCAAGCACGGCCGGTCAGTGTGTTCTTCATAACAACATACTTAACGCCTGCTTCACGAAGAGCCTTACGCATCTTGGTGTCGCTGTCAACGGTGATGCCCTGGTAGTTTACCACTACGCCTGCTACAGACTCCTTGATGTCGGTAGCCAGTTCAGCAACGATCACTTTCTTTTGTTCGAGTATTGCATTGCTAGGCATTTTGTGTTTCACCTCCCAGTGAGAATGAGTAATAAAAAAATCTTTCTTCCGTCAAAGCATGGCTTCGCGCGAAGAAAGACTCACAAAGCGACCGTAGTCGCAAATATACTGTTGATCTCTCCTCGGCAGGGAAGCTTGGCTTTTACGGAAACCTGCTGTCTTTGGATACGTCCTTGTCGGACACCATGACATTATAGCACGACTTGTCCGAGTTGTCAATAGGTTTTTGAAAAAAGTTAAAAATATTTTTTTGTGCATTGCGTTGGTGAAAAGGGAAGGCTGCGCGGAATAACTCTGCGCAGCCTCTTGACGTTATTTTTATAGAGAGTGATCATTCATCGGAATCAATGGATTTGTTTGCCTTGAGGACTTTCTCAGCCATACCGATCAGTCTCTCTCTGATCCAATAAGGGCTGATGATGCGGATGGGGGAATCCAAGGCCATAATGACGCTCAAAAAACGCTCAACGTTGTGGAATTCGCAAACGTAGCGGTTTCTTGATTCCTTGGAAATGATAAAGGAACGCAGCTCGAGCACCGAAAGCTTGTCCGGGATCTCGACTACGGCAGTATAAGGCATCTGCATCTGAATGACCGAGCTGTCCGCTGCAAAATCATCATTATTATATATAGAGGATACTACGCCCATGTAAGACTCGTCGTTATCGGTGGTTAGCAGCACGGGCAGCGAGAAATCGGCTGTGTAATAAAAGCCCTTGTGCTCGGCATCGTAGGCGATAGGTGCGCCCAACTGCTTGCGCAGAAAATCCACGTCTCTTTGTGCCTGTCTGTGCGAAACGTTGAAACGCTCTGCCAGGCGCATGGCGTTTGGATAGCTGAATTCTGTTATTTTCTTATGAAGCCATTGAATCCTGTTGTTGGCAGCCATCTTGGTCATCCTTTCCATGTGTTTGTTCCGGGATAGCGGCAGCATTGGCATCTGGGACGTCGTCGGTCATGCTGCAAAGGTGACAGAACTGGATCAGTCTGTAGCCGACGTACAGGCAGTTGCAAAGGCAGAACAGAGCAAAGCCTACGATGCGTGCGCTGTGAACGGTGGTTGCGTTGGGCAGCAATGTGAAGAAGGGAATGCAAGCACATGCGTTTGCGTAAAGCGCAATGCTTGCCATGCTCAGATATCTGCGTGGCTGCGCTTTTCCGAGTGTGACGCGCAGCTCACTGATCAGGTACAGCATGGTGGCGATCCATGCCATCTGCATGCCGATTTTGGCGGGGGCGTTCATGTGATGGTCGAGCTCGAAGTAGGTCAAGCCGCAAAGGCCTGTCATCAGGGCGATCGGGCCAAGACCCAGCATGACCACTGCACCGTTGAGCCCGGAGGGATTGGCTATGCGCAAGAGATAGTAAGCAGCGCTTAAAATGATTCCGATCAAAGTCAGAAATACGCAGATGACGGTCGTGTCAAGCGCGTGCTGGCGTGTCAGAACGCCAAGCAGATCGGCCGGTTCATAATAGGTGAAGCTGATTGCCGCTGCGGAAAGTGTACCGATAATGGGTGCGGCGGATATGATAGAGGGCCTTTTGGTGCCTGCAATGAAATCGGCTTCGGGGAGCGCGCCCTTGGGAATCAACAAAAGGGGACATGCAAACCAGAGCACGCTGACTATACTTAAAATGTGGGAGAGCAGGGGGATGGGATGTCCTGAGATAAAGTAATCCGTGCCGTCGGTAGCCAACAGGTAAGACAGCAGATAGGAAACTGCTCCCACAATACTTAGCACGAAAGCGGTCGCGGTAAAAACCTTGACTTTAGATACTTGAGAATTCATATATGATAAACTCCCGTAAGGGAACCTCCGGAATATGGATATATACAATACTATTATATAGGATAATTATGAACAATTCGTAACCAAAACCGACAATTCCCGAATTAATTTCTCGCTTTTTATCAAAATGCACAAAAAGACGGCCTGTGTACGTGTAAGGCGGGGGGGCGGAGGCGCTGCGTTGGTGGGAAAAACAAAGGGAAGGGGACGACAAAATGGCGAAATGTCGCATAAAATTGTGCAACATACACAATAAACCGGATGAATATTCGTTAAAAATCGTCATGAAAAAAATTCAAAAACTATTGCAATTTGAAAGCGGATGTTGTATAATGATAGGGCTTGATATGCGATGAAGCGAGAGGTTGCTTTGGGGGGACGCCCTCAAAGGTAATTTTCGCGGAGTATGTCCGAGAATCGGGCGAAGGTATATCCCACACAAATACACGGTGCAACATGCGGCATAGTGTTGCTCCAAGGTTTTCAATTTTACACGGTAGTTCGGAGTTTGTTTGGCGCAGATGCTGATGTGCGGACAAAATCCTTTTTTATCGGGTGAGAAAAGAAACACACGGAGCGGTGTCAGGGATTCGCCCCGCTTTAACAAATCGTTCGGATGGTGACGAGGCTTCCATTTATATATACGCGTGCGTATAACGGCGCGGTGGAGCCGCGAAGTCAAGATGAGCGAAATCTTAAAAGGAGGCAAAACAAAATGGCAGTAAAGGAAAAGATCAGAGTTCGTCTGAAGAGCTACGACCACACCCTTATCGATACCGCAGCTGAGAAGATCGTCAAGGTTGCTAAGGATAACGGTTCCCAGGTTTCCGGTCCTATCCCGCTTCCCACTGAGAAGGAGATCATCACGATCCTCCGTGCAGTGCACAAGTACAAGGATAGCCGTGAGCAGTTCGAAATGCGCACTCACAAGAGACTGATCGACATCATGAAGCCGTCGGCAAAGACCATCGACGCACTGATGAACATCGAGCTCCCTGCAGGCGTTGAGATCGAGGTTAAGCTTTAATAGCTTATATCAAGCACCGCGATATCAAGACTTGCAAAACAAAGATAACAGCCGACGAAGAAAGAAACTTCGGCTCGGTAACTTTGTAAATCATGTCGGTCCAACCGCATCGGCGACCGACCAATAATTTACAGGAGGAAACAAAATGAAAAAGGGTATTATCGGTAAGAAAATCGGTATGACTCAGGTATTCGACGAGAACGGAAACGTTACTCCCGTCACTCTCGTTGAATGCGGTCCGTGCGTAGTCGCACAGAAGAAGACCAAAGAGAATGACGGTTACGAGGCTGTACAGCTTGGCTTTATGGATGCTAAGGAAAAGCACCTGACCAAGCCTGAGCAGGGTCACTTCAACAAGGCAGGCGTTGCCTACAAGAGATACCTCAAGGAATTCCGTCTGGCTGATTGCTCCGCTTATAACGTAGGCGACGTCATTACAGCCGATACCTTCGCCGCAGGCGAGAAGGTCGACGTTACAGGTATGACGAAGGGTCACGGTTACACCGGCGCAATTAAGAGATGGAACCAGCACAAGTTGCAGGCAACTCACGGCGTAGGTCCTATCCACCGCCAGTCCGGTTCTATGGGTGTTATCGACCCCGCCAGAATCTTCAAGAACAAGCACATGGCCGGCCAGTACGGTAATGAGCAGGTCACCGTTCTCAATCTCAAAGTTGTTAAGATCGACAGCGAAAGAAATCTGATCGCCATCAAGGGCGCTATTCCCGGCGCTAAGGACGGCATCGTGTTCATTCGTGACTCGGTAAAAGCATAAGAAAAGGAGGAACTAAACAATGCCGCAGGTAAAAGTATATAATATGGCCGGCAGCGAAGTCGGCACCATGGCTCTGTCCGAAAAGATCTTCGGCGCAGACGTCAACGGCGCAGTCCTCCATGCTGCAGTCAGAGCATATTTGCTCAACCAGAGACAGGGCACTCAGTCCACTCTGACCCGCACCGAGGTTTCCGGTGGCGGTAAGAAGCCCTGGAGACAGAAGGGCACCGGTCGTGCAAGACAGGGCTCCACTCGCGCTCCTCAGTGGACACACGGCGGCGTAGCACTCGGCCCGAAGCCCAGAAGCTACCGCACCGGTATGAACAGAAAGACCAAGAGAATTGCACTGTACAGCGCTCTGTCCGCTAAGGTTGCTGAGGGTAACCTGATCGTGGTAGACGACATCAAGTGCGAAAGCTTCAGCACAAAGACAATGGCAAATATGCTTAACGCTCTCGGAGCAACAAAGAAGGCTCTCGTGGTTCTTCCCACGGTAGACAAGTTCGTTGTTAAGAGCTGCGCAAACATTCCCGGTGTAAAGACTTCTCTTTACAACACCATCAACGTATACGACATTCTTAACGCTGATAAGTTCATCATCGCTAAGTCTGCTGTAGCAATGCTCGAGGAGGTATATGCGTAATGAAAATGATCCAGGATATAATCATTAAGCCCGTTATCTCTGAGGCCAGCATGGACATGATGGAGCAGGAGA
>JAFQUG010000103.1 GCA_017408625.1 Clostridia bacterium
ACCCTGCATGACCAGAATATGGCTGACTCCCAGGTTGGAGATAAAGCGGCGAATATCCGAGATGTCGTAATACAGCCCCAGATTCCCCGCTGCATACGCCTGAAAGCTCTCGCAAAAGCTTGCAAGCGTCACTTCCTTGTTATATGCGGGGGCTGCGTACTTCTTCATGTAGCGGTCCGTCCTGCTCAGCATGAAAAATCTACTCTCTCCCTCCGCTCTCTCGGGTGTGCCGGGGGAAGATGGCTGCTTTGTGCCCGTCCCGTGCCCCTTTTCCTTGGACGGTGCTATCACCTGCACGCGTGCCGCATCGGAGCGCAAGACCGCGATCACCAGACCGATGATCAGCCCAAGAACGATCAGGGCATACAGCCCGATGGCCGTTCTGGAGGACAAAAGCTCCCACAAAAATTGTAAAAGCAGTTTCAACATGTTAATCTCCATGCCGCCTTCGGCGGCTCAAATCGTGATGGAAACCTCACCGCAAATCTTTGCTCCCCAAAATGGGATGAAAGCTTTTTGGGGGTGAAGTTTAAGTGTGAATGGTTGAGTGTAAAGGAATATAACGTGATCCCTGGCGCTAAAAGCTCCTTTTCGCAAACGTTAAATCAGCCCCATAGAGGCCAATGCCTCCACGGTCACGGGCACGCGATCCTTTCCGACTGCGCGCTCAAGAATGGCAGACAGCGATTCACTGTCATCCTTTTGCGTATACTTACGCAAAAGCGATGAATATGCGGGCACAATCACGGCTGCAAGGCCGTTATCCAATGCGTCGTACATTTTGCCGCCGCTGGCCAGATAGACCGAGGTATATCGCTCAAAGGCACGCAGCGTGCGGTTGGAAAAGCGAGTGCCGTCCACGCGCGCGATCTGCTCCTCAAGCAGATCGACCACCTTCCAAAGCTCATCCGAAAGGCTATACTCCTGCTCTGCAGCTGCCACGGCATTTTCCCATGCAACAACGGAAGGAAGTGCGGCTCTTTCCTGCTCGGGATCCTCGGGCGGGAACAGATTTTGCGAGTTGCGCAAATAGAGCACAGTGCAATACTGCGAGATCGCGCTATCGATCTCAGCACCACGGCTCCTCTCGGACAGGATGCTGAATATCCACAGGTTGCCCGGGAGCGTCATACATCCACCGGCAATGCCCTCGGGAACTACTGCCCCATGGTCGATTGAGCCGGGACGTCCAAGGAAAAGCTCCAGTGGCTGATCGGGACTCTTGAAATAATGACAAAGAGGAGAAAAGGTTTCGGCCAGATCAAACGCTTCAATGCCTCTGACACCTGCAGGGAATAAATTCTGCGGTGCAAAGCGAGCCGCGTACAAAGATTTTGTAAATTCACTGTGCATATATTGATCGGTCAGAAAATCACGCTGCAGAAGCAGACGCGACAATCCTTTGAGCGCAGAGCCCTTCTCACTGCCAAAGTCAACTCCCATGTCATCCCCTGCACCGTCACACACGTAAAGCTCGGATTTTGCCCCCAAGGAGAAGGCCAGGCTGTCAAACGCGCCTGCGCTATCTATCGCGCCCGCGTTACAAACGATCAATCTTGAGCAGGACATGGCGCCAAGCAGGCGGCGAATGCTGTCATCGTCATATTCCCAAAGATAAGGACGCAACGCATCAAACATTTCCTGGCACTTTACTTGTGCCAAGGGCTCGGGCATGGTATACTCGGCATGGCGTCTTGCCACCTCTGACAGTACGTCATAGGACACCGTGAAGTCTCCCGTGCATGCGGCGACTGTCTGCATCGGCTGCTGCGCTTCGGCCTGCTTGGACGAGGACGCCGCCTTAGCCTTTTCCTGCTTGGTCTGCGTGACCTTGACAGCATCGTTCTTATGCTTGGACCACTTGATCATATACACGATCATCACCACACTCAGCACGCACGCAAGCACCAAAAGCCCCGCCGCGCCCAGGACCTCAAGGCCGCGCACGGCATAGGTCACAAGCTGGGAGGTATAGACAAGGTTTCCGAAAATCTCGGTGGTATACCCCAAAAACGAGGAAACAACATTTCCAAGGATCTCGCCGAGAAACTCGCCAACCCCCAAAAACAGAAGATCCACGCACAAAAGCAGATCGATCAGATCCAGCAAGCCGATCGGAATCAGCAAAAGCGGCGCATACTTCCACCGAAAACGCTTGAACTTCAACCTTCTCTCTGCCTTTTTCTGCTTCTTTTGCTGTGCCGCCTCCAGCTTTGCAAGCTCGACGGGATCGGCAATGAGCAGCTCGTGGCAAAAGGTACAGAACTTCTGTGTATCCTTATTACTTGTACCGCATTTTCTGCAAATAGTCATATTTTTCAATTCCTTTCGGAAAATTTCTTCAATAAGTATTTATAGATGGATATATTATATCACCCGGCTCTCTTTAAGTCAATAAAGCAAGCCCCTTCCAAGGGATTTTTGGCGAGGTGGACAAATTCGACTTGCATGTTTTGTGAATTATGCAAGTGATTTTTCGCGGCGTCTTGACGCCCACGCAAATCTTTGCTATAATGATAGCACAGACTTGTGAATCGAGGAGACTCTGATGTCAAATAAAACTACTTCTACCGTGCGTCGTGTCATAGCCATAACACTTACGGTGCTGACCTTGCTCTGCGCTGTTGCGTTGGTGACGTCCTGCGTGCACATCTACCGCAGCGGCAACCGCCCCTTCACACCGGAAAGCATTGGGTCGGCCTGGTCGGCTATTGCAATATTTGTCTGGCTATTTGTGCTGTGCGCGATCGCTGCAGGCATATTTCACATATGCTTCCCTCCGCAAGCCGTCAAGCAAAAGGGACTGGTGTCCCCCGAGATCCGGCTTTCAAAGATCAAAGCCCGTCTTGCTCGCAAGCAATATTCCGATGCGCTGCTCCTGCCCTTTGTCAAGCACGGAATCTATCTGAGATCCATGCGTATCACAGCAGTGGCGATCTGCCTGCTCAGCTCCATGTATCCTTTGATTTATTTGCACAATACCGATCACTTCACTTCACTGGACGCGCAGCTCAACGCGCAGGTGCTGGACGCCGTGATCCCCTCGCTCTGCTACGCGCTTGCCGCGCTCGGCTACTGCTGCGCGGTCCGCATTCTTTCGGACGTCAGCTGTGAGCGCGCCATTCTGTACGCCAAGACCATCATGCTCCTGCCTGCTCCTGCAGCGCAAAAGAAGCCCGAGGGAAAGCAGGAAAAATCTCTGCCTCGTTATGCAATTCTTGTCGCAAGAATTGCGCTCCTGGCCGTTGCCGTGCTCATGATCGTGCTCGGCATTTTCAACGGTGGCATGAACGACGTTTTACAAAAAGCGATCAAAATCTGCACTGAATGCATAGGACTGGGGTGAATTGCGTGAAGCTTTACTCTACCGCTTCGTTCTGTATGCTGTTCACGCACAAGCCTCACCTAAAAATGGGTCCCGACCCATTTTTGGAGCAAAGCTCCACAGTGAAGTTTCAAAACTATTTGTGCCGTCACGGACGGCATAGGGGGTAGTATGAAAATAATCGATTTTTTCAAAAGGGTTGCAGGCAAGCTCTCCTCGCTCAAGCCCTCCAAGCGCAAGCTGATTCAGCTTTACGCCGCCCTTTTGACCAACGCCAACATAAAGGGCTTTGTCACGGGTCAGATCTACAAGGGTCCGCTCAAAAACGTGTGCTCTCCCGGACTCAATTGCTATTCCTGCCCCGGTGCTTCCGGTGCATGTCCCTTGGGAGCTTTGCAAAACGCGCTGGCGTCCTCGGGCGCGCGCGTGCCTTATTACGTATTCGGCATCATTATCCTGTACGGCGTTCTCTTTGGCCGTTGGA
>JAFQUG010000104.1 GCA_017408625.1 Clostridia bacterium
ATCTGCATGCCGTCGCCTATCACATTCTGTATAATGATCAGGACGTGGAGGAGTGCTTGCAGGATACGTATCTGAAAACGTGGAACTCCATTCCGCCGCAAAGACCGCGTGCACTGCGCGCGTTTCTTGCCAAGATCACAAGAAATCTTTCCTTGGATCGCATAGAGCGGATAGGCAGGCAAAAGCGCGTGCCGGGGGAGGCGTGTCAGCCCTTGGACGAGGTGCAGGAATTTTTGCCCGATCCGCTGGATCTGGACCGTGAGCTGCAGGACGAGACTGTGGCGCGCATCATTACGCAGTATCTGGATGAGGCAAACGACCGCCGCATGTATATCTTTACCTCGCGCTATTTCTTTTCTCTGACCATAGGGCAGATCGCCAAGCGTCTTGGCTGCAGTCAATCCCTGGTCAGCAAGGAGCTTGCCGCAATCCGGCAGGAGCTGCGTGCAAAATTGGAAGAGGAGGGAATTTCCGTATGAATAAAGAAAGATTATTTCGCGTGATCGGACAGGTCGACGACCGTGTGATCGAACGCTATTATGAAATGGATGCAAGGCTTGCGCGCCGTCAAAGTGCCAAAAGGAATCGCGTGCGTGTGCTGATAATTGCCGCGTGCCTTGCGCTTGTGCTTGCCCTCGCCTTACCGCTTGCAGCCTTGATGCACCCTGCGGGCAGAGCTGTTTTGCAAGGGGATTCCGCTGCGCTGACCGAATATCTGGTGGGCATTGACGGCTTTGCTGAATGGCAGGATCGGACGGCTGAGCAGCTGGAGAAAGTTTTGCCGGACTCTGTGTGGGAGCTTTTGCAGACCACCCCGCTGCTTGACGTGCTGACAGGGTCGCAGTATCCTTCGTATGTCATGAAGGGTGCTACCTTTGGGGCGTATTTGGAGCAGCCCGTATGCTTGACCTACGAGGTGGACGATTCCGAGGGACGCCTGGCGAGCATACCGCAGATCGACGTGCGTCCGCAGCAGTATCAGGATGACACCGCAGCATACACGTATACCGTCAATATCAAGGACTCGGTATATACGCTGTCCTACGTTTATTCGCTCTCTCGCTCGCTTGCGCATCCGCCCGTGCACGTGTATCAATTGTACGGTGCGAGCGGCGCGTATGTTGCGTACGTGGACGTGCAGAACGGCGAGTGCTTGTATTGGGAGTCTCCCGAATATGCGGATGCTGCCGGGGCTGAGCCCGCCGCAGAGCAAAGCATGATCGCGCAGGCCTATGGGATGCTGTCCGAGCGAGTGCGCGATCCCGAGGCGTATACGCTATATGCCGAGAGCGTGGGTGAGTATTTCGTATGCGAGTACAGCCGTGTGTTTTACGGCGATTATGCCACCGATCAGGTGACGCCCTTCACCGTTCAGACAAAGAGCTGTGACGGCATAAAGGTCACGTTTGACAAGGCGGGCAACGTCGTGCGCTATGATATTGGCTATCTGGGTGCTTTGCGCCATGCGGATACAAGAATCCCGACCGAGCTGTTTTCGCTTGCGTTTGATCACACCGCGTCGTACGTGCAAGGCTACAGTGGGAAGAGCATTGAGTCTCGCATTGTGATCACGCCCGACGGCAGACTGGCGTATGCCGGGGGTATGGATTACGTGCTGCAGACCGACTCTTATGTGGCAACGGCCAAGTATCTTGCATATCTGACCGAGGCGGATGAGGATCTGCAGGGCTATGAGCTGATCTCGGACGGCAAGCCCGCAGGGCAGCGCGTGCGTCTGTCACAGAACGTCTATACGCCGGGGAGCAATTATGAGAACACGCGGAACGAATTTGTGTTTGACTCTGACGGGAACAAGATCACCGAGATCGCGTATTATGACGGCAAGGAATATTACAGAGTCAACTACACCTACGACGAGCAGGGGCACATGATCGGTGTGGAAATGATCTCTGAGGAGTCCAAAATGCTCAACTACCGTTATGAATATGAATATGGTGAGAATGGGCTGCCGATCAGGCAGATCATCCTTAACTATACGGGTAAGCAGACCAACGAGGTCCTGTTTGAGTATGACGAGCAGGGCAGGGAGATCCGAGAAGAGGATTGGAACAGCGTCATCACGCGCACCTACGGAGAAAACGGCAGCTACGTGGAGAGGACGGAAAGCCTGAATTCGGATTGGGTGAGTGAGTATGAAGCAGTTTTTGATCAAAACGGGGCCTTGATCCTGGAACACACCGTGCAAAACGGAAATGACACCACGGTTCAATATGAGTATGATGAACAGGGAAGAGTGAGCCGCAGAGAAACTTGGCAGAACGGTGAGCTTTTGATGTACACAACGCGGGAGTACCGCGAGGGTAAGCTTTACAGAACCGTCAATTACGATGCATCGGGCAAGATTTTGGGCATTGGGATCTCCGAATATAACCAGTACAGCGAGTGTATTTACTTGGATTACAGAGATGCCAAGGGCAAGCTGAACCAGTCTGAGTCGTACGAGTACGGAACGGTTCCAAAGAAATAATAGCAGCCGCAGCGAAAGCTGCGGCTGTTTTGTATGAAGGACCGTCGGGGACGCCGGTCCCTACGAGGGTGATTGGTGCAGGATGGATGGACATTACTCTGTAACTCCAAATTCTCCCTCTTGCCAAAGTGCTTGGCTTATGATATGATAAAATACAGAAATATTTTCCCCAAACCGTGACCGATCGGCTTTTTTCGGCGTCTATATAGGTAGAAGATCTTCAGAAAACGACCAAAGGAGGTGCAGCATGGCAAGCAAGGAGACGAGTGGGCTTTTGAGCGACGAGCAGATCATTGATCTGTATTTTGCCCGCGAGGAGCGCGCGATTGCCGAGACCGACAAAAAATACTGTCAATACCTGCACGCGGTCGCGTACAACATCTTGGCAAACGACCAGGATGCCGAGGAATGCCTGCAGGATACGTATCTGCGCGTGTGGAATGCCGTGCCGCCCGAGCGGCCGAGAATTTTTCACGCATTCTTGGCCAAGATCACGCGGAATTTGTCGTTGAGCCGCTTCAAGGCTGCAAGACGGCACAAAAGGTACGCATACGAGGTCAGCCTGTCTCTGGACGAGCTGGGCGAGTGCGTTTCCGCTGACACAGAGTTTGCGCAGCAGATCGAGTCTGCCGCCATTGCTTACGTGATCAACCGTTATCTTGGCAGCGTTCCGGACCGCCGCATGTACGTATTTGTCTCGCGCTATTTCTATATGCTGAGTGTGCCGCAGATCGCAAAGCGGCTTTCTTGCAGCGCGTCCTTGGTCAAAAAGGAGCTTGCTATCATACGCAGCGAGCTGCGATCAGAGCTTGAAAAGGAGGGGATCGACGTATGAAAAACGAAGTCTTACTGGACGCGATCGGACAGATTGACGAAGAGATATTGGAGCGACACCGCAAGATCGATCTGCGCCTTGCGCGCAGGTATGCGCAAAAGAGAAACGTGCTGCGCATTTTGAGCGTTGCGGCGTGCCTTGTTTTGGTATTTGCCCTGTGCCTGCCCTTGGCGGCCTTGGCGCATCCTGTGGGCAGAGCCGCGCTGCAGGGGGACTATGAGCCGTTGGCAGAGCAGTTATATCAGATTGAGGGCTATGAGCACTGGCAAAAGCAGACGGCCAATATGCTGGAGCAGCTATTGCCGGGCGGACTTTACGCGCAGCTGCAGAACACGCCCATCTTCCATGCGCTGATGCAGCCGCGTTTTCCGGATCTTACCGTGGAGGATACCTTTGAGGACGGAAAGCCCTACCACCTGTATTTCCTTTCCAACGGTGACGGCACTTGTACGCTCAAGTACGTGACCACCGACCCCGAATATGCAGGGGATTTTGTCATAGAGATCCCCGAGACCTCGCCCGAAGGCGACGTGGTGACGGCGATCCATCTTGCGCAGACCAACAGAGTCAAGCAATCGCCGCACGCGGATTTCCCGTACGTCATGACGGTTGCTACCATGAATGAACTGCTGCAGACTGCTCAGAATAACAATATCAGCGGTTTTGATGCCGCAAAGATGACTGCGTATTACCTGAAATTGTCGATTAACGACATCGGTGGGTACGATCCATTAGCTGTGCTCGATGCATTTCCCATTGTTGCCCTTGGCGATATTTACGTGTTTGACTTGAATGCGGGAGTCGCCGAGACCGAAAAGGTGTACGAATATCTGACCGAGTATGGCGGCTGGAATGAGGAGAAGTACCAAGCAAGCGTTGACGGGATTATGGAGTTGGCTAAGCAGAGTGAGAGCCGCGAGCAGGCAGAGCTTGTCTTGAGTGTTTTGCGCACGGCCGATCTGCGCGGCGCTGTGGAGATCTCGATTCCCGCTACCGTGCGCTCGATCGATCCCGAAACGTGGCTTGCACTTTCGGGGCTTGAAAACGTGACGGTGGCAAAGGATCATCCCACGCTGCAGATGGTGGACGGTTGCCTTGTGGATACCGAAACGGGAACGCTCAAGCTGTATTTGAGAGATGACGGGGGATTCCCCGAGGGTATGGATATCCGCGTTCTCGATTCCTATGCGTTTGCGTTGTGCGACTTGCAGCCCAACGTGGAGGGCGCGCAGAATCAGGTCGATTTGTTCCTGCCGGAGAGCGTGACACAGATCAAGGATCAGTGCTTTGAGGTCATAAACGTGGAATATGATTGGAAGGTCAACATCTATCTGCCCAAGTCTTTGCGCTATTTTGGCAGAGAAGCGCAGGATCAGTATGACGCAATTCTGGTCTATCACTATCCGGGCACTCTTGCAGAGTGGGAGAATGACGTTGTTTTTGGAAAGGCAGCCAAGATCGACTTTGTCTATCTGCTCCCCGAGGATGCAGAGGAGCCGATCAAGTTCTTCTTCCCGACCAAGTAAAAAAGCGGCCGATGGGGCTGCGGAAATAACGGTAATTTTCAAAAAATCCAAACAGGGCAGCATTTTAGAATGCTGTCCTGTTGTTTATGATAAAAAGCACAGATAAGGAGGAGCAAGCCCCTCCCCTACCTTGCATAGGGTTTGGTTGTA
>JAFQUG010000105.1 GCA_017408625.1 Clostridia bacterium
GGCTCTGCCCCGAACCCCGCGAACCTTTGAAAAGGCTCGATCCAAACTTTCATCCTGTGAGAGTGACCCGTTGAGGTGACGGTGATCCAAACTTTCATGCTTGAAGATATGCAAAATGCCCTTGCAACGCAAGGGCTTTTTGCATTTATTATTCTTCCGCCTCGATGACAACGCCGTCCTCATGCTCGGAGGGCTTGGCCTCGTAGGGCTGATTTTTGCGGCCGCGGGGCGTCATAAAGGATATGATCAGCAGCCCAAGCAGTCTGAAGCCAAACTGCATATTCACCAGCGTCAGAATGATATCCATGGGGTCTTCCAGATAGTAGCGGTAGATCTTGAAGGTGCAGACCAGACTCAACACTGTGTACACGATCGCCACCCACGAAACGACGTTCAACAGAATCCCGCCGCCAAAGAATGACAAAATAATGCCGATCGGGACCAGCACGATCGAAGCACCGACGTTGACAATGTTGCAGATCAGCATATACTTGCCCCAAGAGTGTACCTTATCACCGCACTCCTGCTCACACGCCTCTGCACACTTTCCCAAAATCAAGGACCGCACCACGGGGATCCATGCATATCCCGGGTTGCTCACCTCATTCTGCTTGGCAAGACGCCACAATACAAAGGACTCAAACAGATACCCTCCCAACAGAATAAATGGCAGCAACAGCAAGAATACGATCAAAAACAGAACCAGAAAAATCAACGTAAACATAAGAACTCCTCTCTATATACAAGCATTACGTACACTTACATGTAATAGTCTTCCTGCTCGGGAGCCTTGATCTCCTTGAGTGGGAAAAACGGCACGATAAACATGGCCAGCCAGGTCAGATTGGGCATCAGAACGGAAACAGCCAACACAATGATCGCAAGCACCTGCGAATAAGCGTTGCACATTCTCCAATAGCAGAAGCAGCAGACCACGGTGCGCCACAAGAACAATGCGTAGGTGATAAAGAACATGGCCAGATACGCCAGCATCAGTACAGTCGAAATCAGCTGCATGACAGGATCCAGAGAGTTCATCATCAACGCCGTGGGAACGGCCAGCACGATCAGAAGGGTCGAGGAAAGCACACAAAATACCGTGCTGATGATCATGTGCTTGAGAATTGGTCGCTTTCTTTCGATGCCGTTATACGCATCGGCTGCATCGGAGGCCTTGGCCATGGCGATATAAACCAAAATCGGGAAAAAGGCCAGCACGGGAGAGCATGCGTCCAGCTTTTTGCAAATGCGGGCAAGGCCGATGGCGTTGCATACGTACGGAATCAGCGCTATGACGCCGAAAATGATACCAAAGAAGACCAGCACGATGACGACCGAAAGAACAGATACGAAAGTTTCGGAAGAGCCCATAATTACTTCTCCTTTTCAAATAAATTTTCAATATACCTTATCAAAGTCCTCGTAAATCAGCCATTTTGCAGGACGCGGCTTCAAAAAGCACGCGATCAGCATAGGGATCGTAGGTCCTGCAAAGATCGAAACAATAAAGATGATAACGTTTGCGACGGGCGGGTAAAACTCACGCAGCATTTTCCAGACGCAGATCAGTCTGATCACCAAAAAGACGGTGGTAGCAACCATGTACGCAAGCGCCAACAGCAAGAATAAAAGCGCACCGATCAGCCCCAGGATGGGCAATATCTGCTGTGCAATGCTGTAAACTAAGGACGACGCAGCATTGACAATGCCCGCGATCAGCATGATCCTTGCCCAGGCCTTGGTGGAAATTCCGCGGCGGTCATCGCACCGCTCAGCCACTGCGCCAAACGTATAATTCTGCGCGATCGGGATCCACGCCATCCACGGACGGTAGACGCTCAGCTTTTGTGCCATGCGCATCAGCGCAAAGGCCTGTGCAACGTAAATGAATACGCCAACTATCATAGTCAACGCGGCTATGATCATCAGCACCGAGGTAAACCACAGCGCAAGACGCGTGGCTTGCTCGGATGCGATCTCACCGGACGATAAGGCTCGCTCCAGGACCTCGGGCAGGCGTTCAATCGGATGATATAAGCTACTCAAGAAAACATCCTCCAACAAACTCAGTTTTGCGCAGTCTGCCCATCTTCTGAAGATTCATTGCACACATCCTCCCCCTCGATGACCACGACTCTTTCCCGCTCTACGCGCACAGGACTTTTGTGCAGCGACGCGATCAGCAGGCACAGGGGTGTTGCAACAGGCAAAACCAAAGAAATCACCAGCAGTGCGACCGAAATGTGCGGAGCAAACAGGCGGTACGCCCACCATTCGCTCATTCTGTACAGCACAAATCCCACGATACTGCAGGAGATGGCCGCAAAGCCCACAAGCAGCACGCAGATCACCGAAACCCACCAATAGGAGGGCTGACATGCCACCAACACGGCAGCTGCCCCTATGCAAAGCGGTAAGATCAGCCAAAGAAATAGGCTCAGCACCGTAGTGTGTAGCATAGAAGCACCCCAATTTGTGCGCATATGCCTTTTTACACGCCCTTTTCCGTTTATCCTTTGCTTTGGACGCTTATCAAGCAAATTCTCTGCCCTTTCCGCAATCTCACCCTGCAGTTGGGAGCAGACAACGGGCACAAATGCCAGACCGCAAAATCTGACACCGCTCTTTTTGGCAAGCAGAGCCAAAGAGATCGCGCGCAGCAGATACACAACAAGCGCCGCCAGAGCAAGGAGCAGCGCGGACAGCACAAAAACAGGAATGACGGCAAGCACTGCCGCCACGATGATAATGATCCATTCATTCGCCATATGCACCCTCCCGCACCGTTCATTCTCATGCTCATTATAGCACCCCCTCCCGCCTTTGTCAAGCAAAAACTTTACACTTTGGCTATTGCAAGAACAGCGCCGCTGTGATATAATAAAAATAAGTATAGGGTTTTTACCCCGGAAAAGAGAGTTTATTCAATGTTTTTAGATTATCTGAGTCATATCATCCCCGGGCTGCCGCAGCTCTTTATCGCACTGGGGCTTGCCGAGGTGCACGTCATCGAGGAAGTTGAAACCTTCTACCCTGTCAACACGGGGGCGCAGGCCCTTTACCTTGCCTGCCTGCTTTTGGGCTTTGCCGTTCTGCCGTACCTGATCGGATCGATCCGTATCCCTGCCCTCTATTGCCGACGCGTCAGGCATCTTGACCTTTGCACAGCCGGCACACAAAAGGGAGAGATCGGCGACGTCTGGAGATACGTAGGAAAATGGCATGGCATTGCAGTCTTTGCGCTTGAGCTTGGCAAGGTGATCGTATGCCTGACTTTCGGCTTTTTCTGCCGTGGAGCGGACGGCGCAGCCATTGCCGCCTTCTTCTGCGTGCTGGGTGAGATCCTTCCCGTATGGAACAAAATGCGCGGCACACGCGGCTTTGAGACCGCTGCCCTGTGCCTGCTGGTCCTCTCCCCCATGGTATTTGCCATCTTGCTCCTGATCTTTGTCATCGTGCTGGCAGGCATGCGCTTCCGCACGGCAGCACGCATCTTCCCCACACTGCTCTACCCGCTGATCGCATCTGCGTTTTTGATGAACGCCAACCCCACGGCCGTGCTGTTCTCGGTGGGAATCGTTGCCCTGATGCTCTTCTCACACTGGAAGAATATCCGCGCCATGATGGATCGCGAGGAGCCCAGAATTGACTCCTTTTTCAAAAAGAAGCAAAAGGAGGAGGACGCATGAGTGAATACAACGCGCAGCTGCAGACCGCCGCGCAGCTGATCACACAGGCAGCTAAAGCAAGCCTGCTGAAAAAGGCGGTTCTTTCCCGCCACACCGAGGGCGATGCGATCAAAACCACCTTGACCCTGCGCTCTATTGGCGGTCGCCCCTGCCTGCAGGCAGAATCCTTACACACCGATAATAAGGCCAAGCATAAAAACTTAGAGCTTGGCGACACCGATGCACTGCTCGCTGTGCTCTCCACCGCAGGGCAGATCAATATTCTGACCACGCTTGGAGAGAGCGAATACCGCACGAGCAAATCCGGTAAGGTAACGCTGCTTGGCGGCGACGCCCTTTTGCGCAAGCTGAATGGCGCGACTCCCGCGGCTCCCACTGTGCAAGCCCTTTTCAACAACCGCGAAAAGCAATATATCCTGAACGGAAACGAGCCGTTTCTGATCAAGCTGGAGATCAGCGACAAGAACGGCCGCGTGCACGACAAAAAGCGCGCGAAATTCCGCCAGATCAACCGCTTTTTGGAGCTTGTGCGCGACGTAGAGGACAAATTGCCTGCCGACGGTGTTCTCCGCATCTGCGATCTCTGCTGCGGCAAAAGCTACCTTTCCTTTGCCGTTTATCACTATTTTGCCATCATCAAAGGCCGTAACGTGCGCATGACCGGTGTGGATCTCAAGCCGGACGTCATTGAATTCTGCTCTGCTACCGCAAAAGACCTTGGCTTTGACGGCCTTGAATTTTTATGCGGTGACGTGGGCAAATACCAAACCGACGATCACGTGCATCTGGTCGTTTCCCTTCACGCATGTGACATTGCCACCGACCTGGTGCTCTCCCGCGCGCTGGCATTTGAAGCAGACGTCATTCTCTCGACCCCCTGCTGTCACCACGCCATGAGCCCCGCACTTGCCTGTCCCGAGCTCGACTTTATTGCAAAGCATTCCATCCTGCGCCAAAAGCTTTGCGACGCCGCAACCGATGCGCTGCGGCTCAAGATCCTGGAGGCACACGGATATACGACCGCGGCTCTTGAGTTGATCGACCCCGAGGAAACACCCAAAAACGTACTTTTGCGCGCTGTGCGCAAAAAGCATCCCGACCCTGCCTCCATGCAGGCAGCACGCACCGAGGCCGAGCAGATCAGAGTATTCTTGCTTGGTAATGCAAGCCCTTGGTGGTCGGACATCAACGCTTATCAGAAAGGAAACGAATCATGAAAAAGAACCATCTTGCCCTTTTGCTGATCGCCACCCTGTCGCTGACCGTAGCAGTCGCCCTCTTTGCCTGCCCCTCCATGGCGGCAGACGACGATTACGTTGCCCCTGCATTCTACGTAGACTTCAACGACAAGGAAAGCATTGCTTCCTGCTTTGACGTGCTTGGATGCGTTGGAACGCACAACAGCCAGGAGCAAGCCATGCAGATCCTGTTCGCGGACAATCAGAACGGTTACTGCTTCGACCCTTACATGAATCTTGCACTGCCGGAAGGCTCAGTGGATCTTGCCAAGTACCACTACATGGCACTCCTGGTCAAGACCAACGACGTAACACGTGGCGGACAGATGCGTCTGCGCTCCTCGACCACCGCAGATCAGTACCCCTTCTTCAACTTCAAATATCAGAATACCGACGACTGGCAGGTGGTGGTCATTGACCTGACCAGCCGCGCCACGGTGGGCGCATATCCTCCCTCCATGGAGCTTGGCGGCACACTGACCAATCTGCGCCTTGATATGTTTGACAACTTCTGCGACCCCGGCGTGCAATACTATCTCAAGGCCTACGGCCTTTACGAGAACCGTGAGGATGCACAAACCTTTATTCACTTTGAAAGCGAGGTATCCAACGAGCCCGTGTTACCCGATATCGATTACAGCTCCTTCTGGAGAGGCGAGGGCTTTGCTTCTCCCGCCAACGCGCACCGCATGAACTGGGTCGCCTACGGCTTTAACAATACCTATCGCGCCCAGGTGGATGCCCTTTTGGGACAAGGATACGGCGGTATCGTCTCCAACGTCAACTTCAACCAACAGTACCTCAAGGATGAGAGCGAATTCACCCTTCTGCGCGACACCTACCTGTACGGCAAGCAGAACGACATGACGCTCTGGATCTACGACGAATATCAGTGGCCCAGCGGATCGGCTTATGGCCAGGTGCTGGACACCGACGCCTCCTGGCGCGCGGCCGGCATTGAGCACATCCGCATCACTCTGGATAAGGCAAAATACACCTACACCCCCAGAGCGGGTATTGACCTTGAGATCAAGCTGGCGACCGTCAAGTCCGCCGGGAAAACCTGGACGCCCGAAGCAAACGGTGCTTCCCTTTCCTTTGACCTAACAGGCGAGATCAAGGGAGAATGCCTGCTTGACATTTACGTCCTGCGATACAGCGACGAGCATGAGCAGGACCGTACCGATTTCACCACACTCCATCACGTTGACCTGTTGCGTCCCGAGGCGGTTGCACGCTTTATCGAGCTGACGCACAAGCATTATAAGGATTCCTTTGGCGAGGACTTCTCCATGGTGGAGGCATTCTTTACCGACGAGCCGGGTCTTGGCAACCGCGATATGGAAAATTATATCGTATGGACCGAGGGCTTGGATGTCAAGTTCAAGGAAACATACGGCTACGAGCTGCAGCTCCCCCTGCTCTTTGAAGGCCACGACGAGGACGCGCAGCGCATGCGCATCCACTACTATTCCCTCGTTGCCGACCTGTTCAAGACCTCTTACATCGACCAGATCTCGGCCTGGTGCGAGGCAAACGGTACGGCATCCTCGGGACATTTGCTCTTTGAAGAAAACATGAACGACCACGTGGAGACCTACGGCGGTGATTTTATGCAGATCATCGGCGGCATGACCGTCCCGGGCGCGGATACGCTGTGGGTACACCCCAACCAGCTGCTCTCCGAATGCTTTATCGGTAACCACATGGGTCTTCGCTTTGTAGCAAGTGCCGCACGTAACGCAGGTAAGAGCGAGGTCATGCTCGAGTACAACCCCTCTGCCGTTTCCACCGAGGATTTCCAAAACGACAAGATGGGTGCTTCGATCGGCGGTGCTACGCTCACACGCCTGTTCGGCTCCACCGTTTATAACGTCATCAATCCTCAGTACGATTACACCTACGATCAGATCAATCAGCTCAACACCTACGTCGGCCGCCTGAACACCATTCTTGACGGAACAATCGAGGCCGGCGATTTGGCGGTATTCTACCCTATCGCAACCGTTCAGGCACTGCACAATGCGGACGACGTCCATTCCTCCGCACATGGAGAGAATACGGCCGCTGTCGAGCTGAACCGCAACTACACACAGTTCTGTCTGGATCTCTTGCAAAAGCAAGTGCTTTATACCGTTATTGACGACCAAAGCATTTGTGCTGCAACCGTAACCGATGACGGCAGACTGGCCATAGGCAACGGCTCTTACCGCACGCTGGTGCTTGCATACGGCGAGTACATCTCTGCAGGTGCTGCCGAAAAGCTGGCGCAGTTCAAAGAGGCGGGCGGCAATGTGGTATTTGCGGTCACCGGCTACGAGGATTACAAGGCCATTGACGCAAACGACAACGAGCGTGTGATTGCTGCCATGGAAAAGCTGTCGGATTGCGACCAGTTCAAGCAGACCGTAGCGGCAACCCGCATTTCCAAA
>JAFQUG010000106.1 GCA_017408625.1 Clostridia bacterium
CCACAACGGGAGTGCCGACCAGGGGCTGATTGGAAGAGGTAATACCAAAGGCCGCCTTATCGGGGCTGGTCGTACCCTTTTCGCCGTTGGTTGCCACGTAGTTTTCCATACCGATCTGCTGGGTTGCCCAGATCTCACCGTCGATCATGGTAAAGCCGCGCGGTACCTTGAGTACCTTGGTGGTGACTGCAGAGTTACTGTGCACGGAAGTCATCCAAAGGTCACCGTTCACGGCAGCCAGCACGGTCTGACCCTCGTGCTCGGCATTGTATTTTTCTGCCGACTTGATCATCGTGGTGGCGGAGACCATGTAATCACCGCAGTTCAGGACCTCAACGGAAAGGTTGGTGTTTGCAAGGTTGGCCGTTGCCACAACGACCTCTTTTTTGCCGTACGTGCCGTCCAGTGTGATGGTTTCAACCGTGACGCCGGTTTTGGTTCCGTCGGCAAGCGTGATCTCTTCACTCTCTCTGCCAACCTCACCCTCAAGTGTACCGACAGCAGAGGTCGATTCCTCGGCATAGGTCACGAGTGTCAAAGGCATTGCCAGAGCAAGGCAAAGCGTCAGACATACCAAAATTCTGAGCATACGTTTCATGATCTGTCTCCTTTTTTGGATTTATTTTTGTAGCTTAAAACAAAATACACGGGGAAGAGAAGGAAGAATGCGTAACCTGAAATCAGACTCTTACAGCCTTGATTTTCTCCGTTTTCTTCTGATTCGGGCGGAACGTATTCCAGCCCCGGACCCTTTGAAGGAATCTCAATGGAGGGACGCTCTGTTTCGGGCTCGGTTGTCTCGGGAGCGGTGGTATCGACCGTAGAGCCCGTACTGATTCCGTGCTCGGCAGCGTATGCAAGCCAGTCCTCCATATCCGTAAAGAACAGAATATCCGAAAGGCAAACGCTTTGATTGGCACTGATCTGTGTTGCAAAATCCAGTCGCATGCCCAAAATCTGATCTGTCCAATAAGGCTTATTGCTCATATCGTAAACCAAATACTCCCAATTTTCGCCCTGAAATTCCGCCGCAGCCGTGCGTGTTCCCTCGGCGTAATTGAAACCGCCGGAATAATAGTAGAGCGTAAAATTTTTTCCGACGATCCGCTTGTCACCCAGCACGCGCAGCACAATGACCTGATTTTGATCGGCGGACAAGGGCTGTGTGCCGCTCAGTGCCGCGTAGGTTTGCAGATCAAAGCTGATATAGGGGTCGTTGGTGGCCTCGGTGGCCGTCAGCATCACGTGTCCGTATGAATCAAAGCTGATGGAGGTTTGATTTTCTCCGCCAAAGCAAGGCGCAAGACTTTGGTCAAACCAGGTAATGGCGTCGGCTCTGCCAGAGGGCGCACGACCTTCCTCCTTGTATTGATCGTTCGGTGCAGCACCGTTTTCGTGATAAATCTCCAAGGGTGCATTGGCTGCAGCCTGTGCACTTTCAAGATCGGGATAAAGGCCGATCGAGGCAATATTGGCATAGTCCGAAGGCACGGCGTTTGCATCTATGAAATCCAGTCTGACCCCGTAGATCTTGCCTGTCCAGTCGTTTTCCTCCAAAAGCGGTATGACGTACGTGTGCCATTTGCCGTCGTTGATGGGCTGGAATGCAACGTGGCTGTCTCCCGAAGGACCTCGGATCGCACCCGCACACAAAAACAGGCGGAAAAGGCCGTTTGAGTTGGTTGCGGGTGTTTGCAGTGTGATCACGGCATAGCGGTAATGATCCGCGCTGATCACGCGTCCTTGCGTATCTGATAAGTACTTGCCAATCTCAAAATAAATAAAGGGGTCATTGGTGTCACCCGTGGGATAAAGAGTCGTGTAAGTGCCCACGGTATCGTCTGAAAGAAGCATGGCGTCGGCATAATTTGCACCGCTCAGATAATCGTATGCCAAGGCGGTCATATGAAGCTTGAGATCTCCTGTATAATAGTCCGGTGTGTTGTAATAAAAGAGGATGCCCAGAATTTGCACGTCGGCATCCGTGCTGAGTTGAACAGCTCCGGCAAACGAAACGCTGTCAAGATCAAATGTGACAAGGTAGCCCTGCTCGGTCTTGGCTGCTGTCTCGGTCAGTGAAAATCTTTTTGGATCAGGAGTTTCTTGCGAGCCAAAGGTCAGCGATGCGGCACTGTCAAGGAGGATCTCAGCGCGTCCGAATTCATTGAAATTGTAAGCGTCCAGCAAAAGTGTCTCTCCTGCCGCCAGCGGCAATGCACCGTTCTTTGCCCCATAGGCATCGAGATTGACTTTCAGATAATTGGTCGTAACGGTATCCGCATCTCCGATCAGAACGTCCAGCATGGCAAGCACACTCACCTCGTCACCCGACTCGGTATAGCCGCGTACGAATATATCATGTGCGCCGCGAGGCAGAGAGGAGACGTTAATCTCAAAATCAAATCCCGCAGTGCTCCAGGTTGTGGGGCAAAAGTGCTTGGTATCGGGACGCTCTTTGACCGCGTCCTTGACCTCAATCCAGGTTTTTCCGCCGTCCAATGTGTACTCGTAGCGTTGCATGACAAGGTCAGTCTTGATCCAACCCGCCAGCACCAATCCCGGCTCTGTGCCCTGATCATATCCCTGGAGCACGATGGGTCCGTTGGAGGCAGACATGTTGACAGGACTGTCCAGCGTAACACCGTATTCACGCACCGAATCGGCATGCACGCCCATTCCGAATGCAAGACAGAGAAGCACCAAACACGCAAATGCACGGAACAAATATTTTATGTAAAAGGATTTTTTCATATCAAACTCCTTCTGCAGACATTTATTCAATTTATATTATACAATAAAACTTTTTGCATGCAAAGGGAAAAAAGGCACTTTTTTGCATTCACCTCATTTTTTGGTGCATTGCACAAATCGAAGCAGAGAAAACAATACAAAATGCCCGCATATCCGTTCGGATATGCGGGCAAAATGTGAAAACTAATTCAAATCAACAAAGATCAGTCCTTCTTCTTGATGCAAACAACACCAAGAGAGATCATAGCAACGAGTGCGCCTACGCTGATGATACCGCCGCAGCCCTTTTCCTCTTCCTTCTCGCCTCTTTCGGGTCTGGAAGCAGCCTCGGTGGTGGGAGCCTCGGTCTTTTCCTCGGTAGTTACCTCAGCAGATTCGGTCTCGCTCTCTTCGGGCTCGGTTACCTGATCAAGACCTGCGTACTTGATTGCCTCGTCCTCGGTTGCGAAGAATGCCATCTCATACAGATAGATCTCGGTATCCTCGTCTGCACCCATGGGGTCGAATCTGAATACGTTGTAATTACCCTCGCAGTCGCCGGTCAGGTCGTAGATGATGTACTCAACAGAGCCGTCGTACATGCCGGGGAAATCCGTGGTGGTGGAATAACCGCCGACAGCAGCGGTAACATCACCTGCACAGTAGAAGAGCTCGATATCGTCAATGTAGCCAACTACCTTGAGCTTGAATACGACAAAGGGATAGGACTGGGAGTCGAGCTGCTCCAGATCAGCCTTTCTGATGTACTGAGACCAAGTGATCTGTACGTAGGGGTCATCGGGCTTGGTGATCTTGAGTCTTGCGCCTTCCCATTCGGACTTGAAGTAAGTCTTGTTAATGCCGTTGGGAGCGGTCAGGATCTTCATATCCTTTGCGTCATCATTGAAAACGAGCAGGGTGTTGGAGTAAGAGGGAGCTTCGCCTTCGGTGGTTTCCTCTCCTTCAGCAGCGGTGGTTTCTTCACCTTCAGCAACAGTGGTCTCTTCAGCAGCAGCGGTGGTTTCCTCTTCTGCATAAGCCATCATAGCAAAGCAGGAAGCAACCAGCAGCATGGAAAGAACCAGAGCCAGTAATTTCTTCATGGTAGTAATCTCCTTTACAAAAATATTTGGACAATTATCATTTTATACTATTTTCAGTAAATTGTCAACAGACTTGTGTCAATTTTTGACCAAATTCAAGAAATCTGTCAGGAATTTCCGGTTTCGGTCCGCACGTAAACGCCGTTTTGATAAAATACGGTATAAGCACCGCCGTACAGTGTCTGCCCGTCCACGCGTACAAAGGGAGCGATTGTGATTTGCGCATTTTCTTGGGAACAGACCTGCAGCGTGGCAGTATAGAGCTGACCGCCAAGGCTTTGCGCGGTATAGAGCTTTCCGCCTCCCTCGATCTCTGTCAGAATCTCAGAGCCTCCAAGCGTCAGCTCGCGCGTGCCGTCTTGGTCGGTCACGGTACAGGTAAAGCCGTACGAGCCGCGCGAAAGTGTGGCCTCTGCGTCCACCAATGCACAAAGGCGGACCTTGATGGTTCCGTCTGCCGGATTGGTCTCCTGGCAGGCAAGGTAGCGTGCGGGGCAGGCGGGAAGCACGGGAGCACTGATCTCGATCTGTGCCTCACAGCCCAACATATCAAGCGCGTGCGTGTCGCCATTCTCGTCAAGCCGATAAAAGGATGCGGGATCGGGTACGGTACAGGCCAGGGGATATGTGCCGGGCTGAATTTCCTCGTTGACCAGAAATTTCAGGGTGACGATCTGCCCCGAGACCTCCACGTTTTGTGCCGCATCCAGCAAAAGATTGAGCTTGCCGTTTTGATTATGATAGGTTAAGGTCAGCGCGTCATTTTCCTGTGTCAGGAATACGTCGGTCAATCTGAACAAAAGCGGGTCATATTCCAGCGTCACAAATCCTCCTGCAATCGCAGTCTCGGGTAAGACCAGCGAGAGCTCGACCGATTCACCTGCCCGGCAAGTGTTGTTCTGCACAAGCTGCAGGGCAAAATTGTAATTTGCGTGTACCGCATGCGCGGGCGTGATCAATAAAAAAAGAGACAAAAACAGTGCCAAACACACACGAACTCTCATCTCAGCCCTCCTTTGCATATTCAAAATTACGCTGTATTCATTTTTATTATACACAAATGACGGATTTTTGTCAATAAGGCGGAATCTTCCATGTAAGGATTGCTTTTTATTTGCGCATAATAATGCTGACCCAAAAAATTCGGAGGAATATTGCAATGAAATATACCGGTAAAGCTTTGACTCTTGCGCTGGTGCTGGGTTTGATCACGGCTGCTTTGGTTGGCTGTGTAGGTCCTGAGAGTGACGACGGCAGCAACACAAATGGCGAGACCACCAAGAATACGACCGCACAGCAGACCACGCAAGCTCCCACCACCGACGAAACGAGCGGAGGTATGATGGACAGCGTGGATAGCGTGGTTGAGGACGTCAGCGACGCCATCAGCGGTGACAATACCACTGCAGCG
>JAFQUG010000107.1 GCA_017408625.1 Clostridia bacterium
CGAACAAATTGGAGCAGGTGTTCCGTTCTACCTGGAAGTAGGCGGTGATCTGCGCCATTGCTCCCCGAGGAGCTTGAGGCCTTAATGGCGCAGATCGGGGAGCCCAAATACCGCGCGCGCCAGCTCTTTACGGGGCTGCACAAGGGTCTTGCCCCCGAGGAAATCTCCAACGTGGGAAAAAAGACGGTGGCAAAGCTTGCCGAAGTGACCACCTATCACCTGCCCACGCCGCGTCGCCGTCTGGTCTCTGCCATTGACGGTACCATCAAATACTTATTTGAGCTTGCCGACGGCAACTGCGTGGAGGCCGTGGTCATGCACTACAAGCACGGATCCACCATCTGCATTTCCTCGCAGGTGGGCTGCCGCATGGGCTGCAAGTTCTGTGCGTCCACCATTGGCGGACGCGTGCGCGATCTGACCCCCGCCGAGCTGATCGGCCAGGTGATCGCCGCGCAAAAGGACATGAGCGCGCACAATCCCGACGCCCGTATCAGCGGCATTGTCATGATGGGCATCGGTGAGCCCCTCGACAACTTTGACAACGTGATCAAATTCTTAAAGCTTGTCAACGCCGAGGACGGCATTTGCATCGGCTACCGCCACATATCGCTTTCCACCTGCGGCATTGTGGACAAGATCTACGAGCTTGCCAAGCAGGATCTGCCCATCACGCTTTCGATCTCTTTACACGCGCCCGACGACACCACGCGCTCCTCGATCATGCCCATCAACCAAAAATGGGGTGTGGACGAGCTTTTGCGCGCCTGCAAGGACTACTTTGCTGCCACAGGGCGTCGCATTTCCTTTGAATATACGCTGATCCGCGGCAAAAACGACTCGGTCGCCTCGGCCGAGCAGCTGGCAAGCGTGCTCAATTCCCGCCTGCGCTCACGCAGCGAGACCATGCCCATTCACGTCAACCTCATTCCGGTCAACCCCGTTGAGGAATCCGGCTTTGACCGCTCGGAGGACAAGGCTGTCAAGGCCTTTGCCGCAGCTCTTGAAAAAAAGGGCATTCGCGCCACCGTGCGCCGCAAGCTGGGTGCGGACATCAACGCATCTTGCGGGCAGCTGCGCCGCGCAGAGCAGAATAAGACTTAAATCATTCGTTTTTTCACTTTTTCAAGGACGGTTACGATATGGAATTGATCCATTGCGGAAGAATTATCAAAGGAGTTGGCGGTCTTTACCAAGTAAAGCTGCTTGACAATATCCCCCTGCCCGAGGGTCAGGACGCACAAGCTCCCATCCCTTGCCGCGCAAAAGGGGCTTTTCGTCACGAAAACATGACGCCCTTGGTGGGAGACATCGTTTCGTTGGAATTTGAGCAAAACGAGAACGGGGCATGCGACGAGATTGCGCTGATCTCGGACATCGCACCGCGCAAGAACGCGCTCATCCGCCCGCCGCTGGCCAATTTGGACATCATGTTCGTCTCGTTTGCCGCCGCCAAGCCCGCACCGGTGCTGGAGACGGTGGACAAGCTGATCTGTATCTTAGAGCACCATAACATCACCCCTGTGGTGGTGATCACCAAATACGACGCAAATCCCTCTTATGCCAAAGAGCTTTACGAGATTTATCGCAAAGCGGGCTTTGACACCTTTATGACCAGCAGCAAGGACTCCCTCGGCATTGACGAGATCAAGGATTATATCCGCGAGCATTGCGAGGGCAGGATCTCTGCCTTTGCAGGCGCGTCCGGCGTGGGCAAATCCACGCTGCTCAATGCCCTCTTCCCCTCGCTCGGGCTTTCCACGGGCGAGATCAGCCGCAAGATCGAACGCGGCAAGCACACCACCCGCACGGTCGAGCTTTTTCGCATGCCCGAAACCGAGAGCGGCTACGTGGCTGACACCCCCGGCTTTTCCATGCTGGATTTTGCCCGCTTCAACTTCTTCACCAAAGAGGATCTGCCCCTGACCATGCGTGAGTTTGCCCCCTACCTCGGGCAGTGCCGCTTTACCAAGTGCTCGCACACCAAGGAGCAGGGCTGCGCGATTTTGGAAGCGGTACGCGAGGGAACGGTTGCGCCGTCGCGTCATCAAAGCTTCGTTTC
>JAFQUG010000108.1 GCA_017408625.1 Clostridia bacterium
CTGCCCTTGGAGCCCGCGACCTTTTTGAAAAAAGGTCGATCAAAAACTTTCATCCTGTGGAGGTGAACCGTTGGGGTGACGGTTGTCCGTTGGAATATTACAACACCTTCGCAAGGAAATTCTTGAGTCGGTCGCTCTTGGGATGGTCAAAGATCTCGGTGGGCGTTCCCTCTTCGACGATCACACCACCGTCCATGAACACCACGCGCGTTGCTACCTCGCGCGCAAAGCCCATCTCGTGTGTGACTACCAGCATGGTCATGCCCTTTCTCGCCAAATCCTTCATAACCTCCAGCACCTCGCCTACCATTTCGGGGTCAAGTGCTGAGGTCGGCTCGTCAAACAGCATAACCTCAGGCTCCATGCAAAGCGCACGCACAATCGCAATTCTCTGCTTTTGTCCGCCCGACAGCTGGCTGGGATATGCATTTGCACGGTCGGCAAGTCCTACCGTGTGCAAAAGATCCTTGGCTTTCGCTTCGGCTTCCATTTTTGTCTTTTTAAGTAGCTTGGTGGGGGCAAGTGTCATGTTTTTCAGCACCGTCATATGCGGGAACAGATTGAAATGCTGAAACACCATGCCCATCTTCTGTCTGTGCAGGTTGATGTTGGTCTTCTTATCCATCAGATCCACGCCGCCGACCAGGATCTGTCCCGAGGTCGGCACCTCCAAGAGGTTGAGCGAGCGCAACAGGGTGGACTTACCACTGCCCGAAGGGCCAATGATGACCACGACCTCACCGCGTGCAACGTCCATATCCACGCCGTCCAACGCGTGTACGCCGCCTTCATAATGCTTTCTCAGCTCCTTGACGCTGATAATCGTCTCGTTAGCGTTCACTCTTACGCAACCTCCTTTCCAGAATTCCGACCAGCTTGGTCAAGCCCAAAACCAGCACGAAATAGATAATTGCCACCGCCAGAAGCGGCATAAAGTTACTGTAGGTTTGCGAACGGATCTTGATACCGCCGCGCGTCAGGTCTGCCACGCCGATATAGAATGCAACAGAGGTCTCCTTGAGCAGCGTGATAAACTCATTACACAAGGACGGCAGCACCACCTTGAACGCCTGCGGGATGACGATATGCCACATGGTAGGCCAGAAGCCAAAGCCCAGCGATCTGCCCGCCTCGGTCTGTCCCTGATCGATGGACATGATGCCTCCGCGGATGATCTCGGAAACGTATGCGCCCGAGTTCAGGCCAAAGCACAGCACCGCTGCGGGAAATTTTTCAATGCCGATGGGCAGCAGCAGCACAAAATAGATGATCAGCAGCTGTACCATAACAGGCGTGCCGCGAATGGCCGAGATATACAACCCCACGAGCTTGTCAAGGTAATACAGCTTATCGGTCTTATCGTGCACGATACGGATCAGCGCACTCACCACACCAAGCACGATACCCAAGAGCAACGCAAGCGCGGTGATGGCCAACGTATTGCCAAGACCCTCTACCAGGTACAGCCAGCGGTTGTCCTCGATAAAGTTGCGGTAGAATTCGTCGCCCAGATCGTTGATCTTCTGCTGCAGGGGCGAGGAGGTGTCCGGGATCTCTGCGTCATAATTCTTCAGACCAAAGCACTGATTGATACCGTTACGGAAGGTATTATCGTATTCGATCGAAACCTCTTCCCCATTCACGGAGAAGGACATGGTGGCCTTGATGTCATCCTTGACCGACACATAGCCGCCAAGCAGCGCGTCCAGCGACTCGTCCGACAGATACATCACGGGCTGCTCTGCGCGCGTGTCGTAAAAATACACGTCCACCTCGCCCTCTGTTTTGGGTTGTGCCTCCAAAAGGCTCAGAATTTTCTGCTCCACCTGAATCTGAATCAGCGTAGCGTTGACCTTTTTGCCATCCGCCTCTCTTTGCTGCACGTACTCGTATACCGAGACAAACAGATCGTTCTTATTCGCCTCATACATACTGCTAACGTCGGGCGTGGTATATTTGACACGCACGACAAATTCACGTGCCGCACCCGGCTCGACCGAGAGCACCTCGATCTTTGTGTTCTCCACGGTATACAGGGAGCACTCCGCGCCTGCAGTGGGCAGATCCTTCAGCGTTTGCTCAATATAGGCCTGTGCCTGCTCTGCGCTCAGTTCCAGATCACCCTTGCGGTTTGCAATGGCATCCACGGCAAACACGCCCGCGATCAGCAGCGCACAAAGGCCGACCAGGCTCAAGTTGATTATCAGTCTTTTTTTCTTTTGCGAAAAAGGCTTTTTCATACAAATATTTCCTTACAATATCTCTCTAAACTTCAAAAAACATGGGATGGTTGCCCATCCCACGTTTTTGGATGCCCTTTGGGTCTTACTTGATGTACTTGTCGATGATGGCATCAATGGTGCCGTCAGCGGTCAGATCCTTGATTGCATTGTTGATCGCATCCAGCAGCTCGGTGTTGCCCTTCTTTACGCAGATCGCGTAGTCCTCATTTGCATAAGCAGTCTCCAGAACCTTCAGACCTTCGTTTGCAGCAACCAGTGCCTTTGCAGGCTCGTTGTCAATGATAACGCAGTCGACGCTGCCGCCCAGCAGTGCCAGTACTGCCTCGTTACCGTTGGAGTAAGTGGTTACGTTCTCAGCGCCAAAGTCGCCGGTCGCGTAGATGTCACCGGTGGTACCCAGCTGAACGCCTACCTTGTAAGCAGCACCCTCTGCGAACAGATCGTCAGCAGTGGTGATGGGGGAATCTTCCTTAACGATGATAACCTGCTTGCCGTTTGCATAAGAGGTAGTGAAATCGATCTCCTTCAGACGGTCCTCGGTCACGGTCATGCCGGCCATACCGAAGTCAACAGAGCCTTCGTTTACAGCAGTGATGATAGAATCGAATTCCATGTCAACGATCTCCAGGGTCATGCCCAGCTTTTCTGCGATAGCAGCAGCGATCTCAGCGTCGATACCCACGATCTTGCCATCCTGGTAGAACTCATAGGGCTGGAAGTAAGCGTTGGTAGCCATCTTGAGAACCTTGGGAGCTTCAGCCTCGGTGGATTCAGCCTCGGTGGTCTCGGCGTCGGTGGAAGGGGTTTCGTTCTTGTTTGCATCAGTGGTTTCTGCGGGATCGTTATTACCGTCACAAGCGGTGAAAACGGCGATACCGGTCATAACCAGCATCAGAGCCAGCATCATAGCAATAATCTTTTTCATTTTTGTTTCTCCTTTGAACCGGTGCATCTGCTGCACTTGGAATATGTGCATAATTATACACCGATATTCATGCTTTGTCAAGCCTTTTTCAGCAAAAACATGTACAAACTTCCCTATTTCCACGACCTCGTTTTGTGGCATTTTGACCATTCTATGAATATTTCGTATTTTTATGCATGAATATTTGCATATTTTCCTGTACAAGAAAAGCCCCGCGGCCTACGCCGCGGGGCAAGGATGTCAAAATACTTGGAGGAGTATATTGATGAACTATCCGATTTTTGATCTTATCAATAGTTGTCAGCCTTGATCTCGAAGTATGCCTGAGGATGTGCACATACGGGGCACATGCCGGGAGCAGACTTACCGATCACGATATGACCGCAGTTACGGCAGACCCAGGTAGCCTCGCCATCCTTGGAGAACACGATCTTGTTCTCTACGTTGCCGATCAGCTTTCTGTATCTTTCCTCATGCTCCTTTTCAATCTTACCAACAGCCTCGAACAGATAAGCGATGCGGGTAAAGCCCTCTTCGCGAGCAGTCTTAGCAAAGCCTGCGTACATATCGGTCCACTCGTAGTTCTCGCCTTCAGCAGCGTCGCCCAGGTTAGTCAGGGTGTCCGGAATATCGCCGCCGTGCAGCTCCTTGAACCACAGCTTAGCGTGCTCCTTTTCGTTGTTGGCAGTTTCTTCAAAGATTGCTGCGATCTGCTCGTAGCCATCTTTTCTGGCCTTGGATGCATAGTAGGTGTACTTATTTCTTGCCTGAGATTCGCCCGCAAATGCAGCCATCAAATTTTTTTCGGTTTGAGATCCTCTGAGTTCCATTGTGAAAATTCTCCTTTATTATTGATTATGATTTTTAATTGGGTTCTTGATTACAGGTCGGACAAAGTCCGAAAAATTGTACGTGACACGCGTCTATGCGACCGCCCTGCACGGGCACCGCGCTGTGTTCCAGCTCTGCGGTATCGTCGATCTCCACGTCGCTGACCGCTCCGCAGCATCGACACACCATGTGTGCATGCCGTCCCAGCGTGACGTCAAAGCAATCCGAGCTGCCTGCCAAAACAAGACGCTGCAGCTCACCGTTCTCGGCGGCCTCGGCGAGAACACGGAACACAGTCGCTCTGGAGATGGCGGGGTCCTCTTTGTGCACCGCCCCCAGCACGTCCCCTGCCGTCGGGTGGTCCAACGCGGATACGACCTGCATCACAAGCTCGGTTTGATGCGTTTTCCTTGTTCTCATACAAAGTCGCTCCTTATTGAGACTGTGTCTTAATTATATCAGATTTTTTGAAAATGTCAATAGGTTTGAGAAAATTTTTTCAGGAATTTTCTGTTTCTCTCTTCCCCGGTGTCCAGTCTACGTCAGGCGGATCGTCATCCAGCTCATCCTCGGGGATCTCTTCATCCGCCTCTCCGTCGCGCAGCTTTTTATAACGGATTCCCTGGTACGCGCCTACGATCGCAAGGCCGAGTCCTGCCTTGGCCGTCCATTCCACAGCACGCTGCAAAAGCAGGGTGACCTCCTCAACGCTCAACTGCGTTTCCGGATATACAAAATCCTCATGCTCCTTTTCAAGCTCCTCCAGCATCAGGCACGTTTCCCTTTGCTCGGCAAACTCAGCGATCTGCTTCGGGCACACGATCAAAATGATAATAATAAATGATCCCAGAATGATCAGAGCCTTGATCAGATGCTTGCGCTGCGCGTCACGCTTTGACCCAAGGCACATGACCACGGGCACGCTGCACGCCAAAATCAGCGGCACGGTATAGCCAAACGCAATCACGATCCAGCCGAAATGATTCATTTTTTCCTCGATCAGCTCATCCTGCTTTTCGGCAAACTGATCGTTGATCATATTCAAGGAAACACCCAGTAATACACTTAAGATAAGGATACCCAGAACGACGCGTATCCAATCAAAGCCAATGCGATCAAATATCGCTTTCAGCCCTCCCGCAGGCGTTGCGGGCGCGGAAGTTTCATGCTTTGCCATCAAGGCCACGCTCCTTTTTTCAAATTCAATATATTATACCACACTTTACGCGCTTTGTCCAGTGCTGCAGCAAAATTCCGCGAGGGCGTTGACACTTTTTCTGCGGTATGCTATAATAGGAACGGAAAGTGAGGCGAACGTATGGCAACCGATCAAAAAAAGAAGCAAGGGACTTGTGAAAGCTGCGAATTTTACGACTACGACGAGGAATACGACGCATACGTTTGCGAGGTCTCGTTGGACGAGGACGACATGTGCGATTTCCTTTCGCGCAACACAGGTCACTGCCCCTATTACCGCTTTTACGACGAGTACAAAAGCGTGCAGAAGCAGAATTGACGCCCGCATCAATTCTGCAGTTATGATTGCCCCGGCAGAATTGACCTGCGTCAATTCTGCAGTTATGATTTCCCTTTGGGCAAGTTATGAGTTATGATACGCTTCGCGTAGTTATGATGCCCTTCGGGCAGTTTGAAGCTACAAAGGCAATCATATCATAACTTGGCGCAGCCAATCATAACTTGGCGCAGCCAATCATAACTTGGCGCAGCCAATCATAACTTCGCGCAGCCAATCATCACGCAAAAAGCACCTCTTTGTGAGGTGCTTTTCCTTTATCCGTGTTCCTTTTCTCTTTCCAATCTCTGTTTCTTGGCCGCCTCGATCCAGCGCATGGCACCCGTAACCAAAATAATGGCAACTGCAATACCCGTGCAGATCTTGACCGCTGCCAGCATGTTTTCCATAAACAGTGCCTGATTTCCGCTGAACAGGTAGAACATGGTATAATACAACCTGCTTCCGGGCACGAGAGGCAAAAGCGTGGGAATCATGAATACGGTCGTAGGCGTTTTGAGCACGCGCGCCATAATCTCACAATATACACAAGGCACGGCCGATGCCACCATATTGGTGATCAGCGGATCGAGTCC